>JABDPU010000034.1 GCA_013042625.1 Flavobacteriaceae bacterium
GGTTCCTGGGCAGCATCGGCATAAGATCGAATTGTGGCTAAGGGTTTGAGATTTAATTCATCGGCTTTTTCCCGACTCATCAAAACCAAAGCAGCGGCCCCGTCATTGATTGTTGATGCATTTGCTGCGGTTACAGTACCGTCGGCTGTGAAAGCAGGACGAAGGTTCGGGATCTTTTCCATTTTTACATTGGTATATTCCTCATCCCGGTCTACTATCAAGGCGTCACCTCTTCGTTGTGGAACTTCAACAGGAACGACTTCACTATTAAAAAGTCCATTATCCCAGGCCATAGCCGACCGATTATAAGATTGGATAGCAAAAGCATCCTGATCTTCTCTTGAAAAATCGTATTCCGACGCACAGGCATCAGCACAAACACCCATGGCTTGTTGGTCATATACATCAACCAATCCGTCTTTCTGCATGCCATCAACTATTTCCACAGGTCCGAATTTCTTTCCGGTTCTCGCATGATAATAATGCGGAATCAGACTCATATTTTCCATGCCTCCGGCAACCACAATGTCATTATCACCAAGAGCGATAGACTGGGCGGCCATCATAACAGCTTTCATTCCAGAGGCACAAACCTTGTTAATCGTTGTACAGGGAACTGTGTCTGGTATTCCTGCAAATATTGCAGCCTGTCTTGCCGGAGCCTGTCCAGACCCGGCCTGTACCACATGGCCCATCAATACCTCATCAACCTGGTTTACATTAATGCCAGCTTTTTTTAGCGCTGAAGTAATGGCGACAGCACCTAATTTAGGTGCAGGAATCGTTGATAATTTTCCCATAAAGCTACCGATGGGAGTACGAACCGCAGATACAATTACGACCTCTTTACTCATCTTTTTAGTAATAAAATTCAGATGGTACGAAATTAACTAAAAATTGGCAGATGGGACAGTGAAAACAGCAATATCCAAACTACATTTTTCTACATCTATTTTTAGTACATTTGAACAATCGGATGTTCCAAATGAAAGACATCATAAATAGCTTTTACAAGAATCACGCCCTGATATACAAGGCTATTCTTTTTATTCTGACCACCTTCTTAATTGTATATTTTTTTCCGAAGAGCGGGAAATTCAAATATACCTTTGAAAAGGGTAAGCCCTGGCAATCGGAGAATCTTTATGCTCCCTTTGATTTTGCCATCAAGAAAACAGATGAAGAGTTAGCTATTGAACAGGCCAAAGTCGTAGAAAATGCTTCGACTTATTTCGATATAGATTCACAGGTTGAAAATGATGTTTTAAGGGCATTTGAAGAAGGATTCAGTAGTGCAATTCCCGATACCTTAGAAGGAATTAATCACAGGGCGATTTCGTCTCTGGGCAAATCTATTATTGAAAAAATTTATGCAAGAGGCCATGTTGACAGGCCCTATGACCTGGAAGATGAGACCCCCGTAATTCTACTTAAGGATCAGCAGCAGTTAGGTACCGCGATTTTTTCCAGGTTCTTGAATCAGGAAGATATTCGGCCCTTTCTTGACCAGGAGTTAAATGTGGAGTTGGTTCAGAATGTGAGATCAAACCTGTTGTCTTTGTTCTTCGATATCATTCGACCTAATGTGTTTTTAAATGAATCCATTACTCAAAATACACTTGATGAAGAACTCAACCAAATATCACCATTCCGGGGTCAAATTGAAAAGGAAACGCTTATCATCTCAAAAGGAGAGGTAGTTGAAGGCGAGACGTTAAAGGTTCTTGAATCATTAAAATCGGAATACCAGTCCCTGGTTTGGAGTGAGGCTAATTATTTCTGGATTTTATTGGCATATACATTATTAGTGGCTCTTGCTTTATTGATGTTGTTGCTTTTTCTCTGGAAATACAGGCAGGAAGTTTTCATGAATAACACCAAGGTCACCTTCATTTTCTTCAATATTCTACTCATGGTATTGCTGACCACTTTCGTGGTTAATTATAACTCGGCTTATTTGTACCTGGTGCCTATTTGTATTCTGCCGCTTATACTCAAAGCTTTTTTTGATGCGCGCCTCGGATTGTTTACTCACGTGATCACGGTGCTTCTAATCGGTTTTGTTGTAACGAACAGTTATGAGTATATGTTCCTTCAGATTATGGCTGGAATCGTTACCATTCTAACGGTTTCTGAATTATATAAGAGGGCTAATTTATTCATATCGGTTGGGCAGATCACATTGATATACATCGTGGCCTATTTCGCATTTTATGTAATTCATGAGGGCAGTGTAGAGAATTTGCAGTGGGAAACTTTTGTATTATTTGTTTTATGTGGCCTGGCGACCTTATTTGTGCTTCCATTGATCTATGCCTATGAGAAAATATTCGGATTGGTGTCTGATGTATCCTTACTTGAGTTATCCGATACGAATACGAAGTTGCTGAAGGAATTATCGAACAAAGCTCCTGGTACCTTTCATCATTCTCTGAACGTGGCTAATCTGGCAGAAGCAGCCTGTAATGAAATTGGTGCCAATGCGATGCTTTCGAGGGTTGGAGCCTTATACCATGATATTGGTAAGATGAAGAACCCCACATATTTTACAGAAAATCAATCAACAGGAATCAATCCCCATGATGAATTATCGTCGAGGGAAAGTGCAGAGGTCATTATTTCACATGTTATTCATGGAATAGAAATGGCTAAGAAAAAAAAGCTCCCTGATCGTATTATCGATTTCATCAGGACTCATCATGGTACAAATCTTGTTTATTATTTTTATAATAAGGAGAAAGGGATAAATAGTGAGGTCGATCGTAAATTATTTCAATATCCGGGACCAAAACCATTTAGCAAGGAGACCGCAATTGTAATGATGTGTGATAGTGTGGAAGCCGCGTCAAAAAGTTTAAAAGAGCCGAATTCCACCAAGATCAACGCTTTTGTAGAATCTATTATCAACAGGCAGATTGAAGATGATCAGTTCATTAATGCCGATATAACATTTAAGGAGATTCGGTCGATAAAAAAAGTACTCAAACACAAGCTTGCGAATATCTATCATTTGCGGATTGAATACCCTGAGTAGCACCCTAAAAAAATCGGGTTTCATTTGCGATGTTCGAGGTGAAGTTTTACATTTGCAACCGCAATTTTATTGCTAAAGTTCTTGAAATAACGGAGAGGTGCCAGAGTGGTAATGGAGCAGATTGCTAATCTGTCAGCGCGTAAGTGCTGCCCGGGTTCGAATCCCGGTCTCTCCGCAAAAAA
>JABDPU010000237.1 GCA_013042625.1 Flavobacteriaceae bacterium
GCAGCAGCCCTAATGGTCGTAAAACCATTTGCGTTTCAACATTTTTTTAGTGGATTTGATAAAATCGCTTTTCAACAATTATTAAAATATTCGGTTATGGCCGTCGCCGGGCCTTTATGCTTAGTGGCAGCGACTTTTTTCATCAGGTCGTTTTTAGCGACTGAATTCGACCGTCAGCATGCCGGATCATGGGAAGGCATGTGGCGACTATCAGCTATGTATCTGTTGTTTCTTACAACGACTTTCAAATTCTATCTCATCCCGACCTTCTCCGAATTAGAAGGCAAGAGTTTAAAACAAGAGGTGTTTAAAGTTTGGCGTTTTATTCTTCCTGTTGTTATTTTGATTGCCGTGGTGTTGTACCTGCTTAGAGACTGGGTTATTAATCTATTCCTGGCTGAAGACTTTTATCTGATTGGTGTACTGATAGGTTTTCATCTTTTAGGCGATATCATTAAGATCAATAGCTGGGTTTTAGGAAACATACTGATCGCGAAAGCCAAGACTAAGGTGTTTGTAGCTTTCCAGGTGGAGTGGGCGATTGTGTTTACTGCCCTGACCTTGATCTTATGTAAAAACTATGGTTTCGTAGGCGTTTCGATGGCCTATTTCGGTGCCTATATTGTTCATTTCACACTGATGAATTTGTACTTCAGAAAACTGATCTGGTCGAAACATACCTAATCAGTACTCTTATCTACCTCGTCTTCAGGAATGATTCCGAAGAGCGAACTGGCCAAAATCAATATCACGAGCAAGAAATAGAGAAGATAGCTCACCAAATGTCCCATATTGGCACCTTTTACCCCATAGATATCGATAAGATAGACTGAGGTGAAATAGGTAATGATCAATAGAAATGCTTCAGTAATTATGAAGTGCCAGAACATTTTTTTTGCGATAAACTGATAGGCAATTACTACGGAAAGCACCTTAACGAAGTCCCCAAGCAACTGCCAGAGAAACAGGTCTTCGACAGCTTTGAATTCCGAAGTAAGGAAAATGGCAATGACATAATCCCTAAGCAGGTAAATAACGAAAAGTCCCAGTCCTAAAATCGGGATTATGGTTTTATAAAAATCGAATACTTCAGATCTGAATTCCTTCTTGCTGTCGATCTCAGAAAACCTGGGTAGAAAATACAGGGCCATGATCGAATTAACAAAGAGAAGGTAATAAGTAGAAATGCGATTCATGGCTTCCCAAAATCCCGCACCTCTCAAACCTTCTGCGGAAATGATGTAATTTCTTATGGCAATGATCACCAGTGGAAAAATTATACCTGAAACCAATGCCATTATAGAAAATGGAAGAAATTTCTTTACAATTTTATAGTCGATAAGGCTTACTTTGATAGAACTTAAAAAATTGGGCCTGCCTACTATTCCAACCAAAGTAATTAAAAACATAAGCGAAGGCGCTATAACTACTGCAATGAGTGCTCCATCGATATTATTCTGCCAAATCAGCAATAAGGAAACCGCCAGGCTCATTATTTGTCCGATAATATTGATGATCATGAGAAATTTATACTTCTCAAAACCATTCATAATGGAATAGCTGAACAAATTAAGCGAGTAGAATGGCAATGCCAGTGCCATGATCTTGATCACATAAACGAAATCATACTGGTCTGAAAACAGGTAGTCGTTAATCAGCTCGGCATTGAAATATGACATCATGGCAATGAAAGCAGTCGCCAGGAATCCCATATAGTAACCTGTGGAAATGGTCTTGCCCAGGCCTATTACATCCGACTTATATTTCTTGATGTATTTTACCAGTCCGTTGTAAATACCGACGGTTCCAAACGATTGAATGGAGGACAGAAAACTACGGAGGTTTCCGATTAATGCCAGGCCTTCCGGACCGATATAATAGGCGATGAATTTAGTGGTAAGAAAACCAGCAGCTATCTTAGTAATGACCGTTGCCGAATGCAGTTTCACAGCACTGACCAACACCTTCTTATTGATGTAATTAATGAGTTTTTTCAATCAATAGCGGTTTAGTTGTTCGACAATATAGTTGAGGTTGTCCTCGCTTAAGGCAGGATTAAGCGGGATACTTACCACCTCTCTGTGTATGGCCTCTGTAACAGGCAGAGACTGGTTTTCAAGAACATTAAGTGCTTTCTGATTGTGCGGCGGAATGGGATAATGAACAAGGGTCCCAATTTCTTTTTCCGACATAAAATCTATAAAATCTGCCCTATCCTTAACTCTTAACACAAATTGGTGAAAGACATGATTCTGACTTCCATCATAGTAGGGCAGTTTCAATTTCTCATTATTAATATTTTTAAGGTAGAATGAAGCCATTCTTCGCCTGTGCTCATTCATCAAATCGAGTTCCTGTAACTTGATTCTAAGAAACCTGGCCTGGATCTCATCCAGCCTGGAGTTCATACCCAGGTAATCATTTGCATCTTTAGTTCGTCGTCCGTAATTCCTCAATTTTGAGATCAGATCGGCCAATTCCAGATCAGAAGTGGTCACTGCTCCGCCATCTCCCAATGCACCAAGATTTTTTGTCGGGTAAAAACTGAATCCAGCTGCGAGTCCGAAACTGCCGGCCATCATTCCATGTTCATCCCTGGCACCATGAGCCTGTGCTGCATCTTCAAGCAGGATAAGATCATTTGATGCTGCGATCTTCGAAATAGATTCCATATCGGCCAGCTGACCGTAAAGGTGTACCACAAGGATAGCAGCGGTGTTATCTCCAATAGCATCATTCAATCGATTTGGATCGAGGTTAAAGGTTTGCGGGTCCGGCTCTACCAATACAGGTTTAAGTCCGGCCAGAAGAACTGACATTATGCTGGCGATATAGGTATTCGCCGGTACAATCACCTCATCTCCGGGTTTCATTCTCCCCTGCTCTATCAGAGCCTTGAATATGAGTACGAGCGCATCCAGTCCGTTTCCTGTTCCTATTGCTCGTTCTGTATTGCAAAAAGCCGCAAATTCTGTTTCAAAGACCTTTACACCATCACCCAGAATATAGTGGCCGGAATCCAGGAATTTTTCAAATTCGATTCCGAATTGATCCTGATAAGGCTTATTCACTGCATGTAAATCTAGAAACGGAATCATATCATCACAGCATTTAATTTGGTATGAGATGAAGGGTCTATATGATAATAGTCGTGGGTAACAGAACGTGCTCCAAAGCCTTCTTTCCAATATAACAAGCCTTCATTAATAACTTGTCCTTCATTCTCATTAGACTTCCCAAAATCGAAATAGGGCTTGTCCTTAAACACCTTCTGAAGCAAATGATCATGGAGGAAATCGAGACTGCCCAATGTATTCTTGTCATTATTGCCAGAAATATACTGTGACCGGGCAACCCGTTCGGTATCATAGATCAAGGTTCCGGCTACGATTTTTCCATCCTGGTCATATACATTGAACTGCCTGATTTTTTTCGGGAACCTCGATTTTAGTAACTGAATTTCTGACAATGAATGAACCGGTTTACTTTGATGTTTTTGATCAAGGTTCGGAATCAGGATCTGATTCCAAAATGACTCAAGATCATTGGTTTCCTCTACTTTCAATCCGTGTTTCTTACCTCGTTTCACACCCTGCATTCTATCTCTTGAATAGATGGCCTCTTTTGGTATCACCACCGATAAATTATCTGAACGATAACGATCGGCATTCAGTTTAAACAATAGATAGTCTATTTCATCGCTGGGTGAACGGTGATAAATTCGAGGCATACATTTAATACTGAATCGATTGATTTTAAGATCGTCGAAATACTGTAGCACGCCCTGGAAACCAGATAGTACATCGCCAAATCTCACTTGAGGCCCCAAGACGAATCCTCCATAAGTCAGTCCACCATGTGAAATGATCGCATCTTTCTCCTGGTTTGCAGGAAGCAACCCAATAAGTTTTCCATCCCTGAATATCAACAATGAATGATCCTCAAATCGTTCACTATGGTAATCCATATAGGCCCGGAAGAATAAAAAAGTAGAGTTTTTGGCTTTGCTGACGAATTCATCCCAAAGCGTTTTTCTTTCAATGCTATATCGTTCTATTGTATAAATACGGGTACGATTAGTCGATTGGAAAAATACTAATTTTTCCTAAAAAATAAGTAATAACCATTCACTCCAACTATGGCCAGGTTTGTTATAACAATCGGCCAGGATATATCCAACATAAATCCGTAAATCACAAATAAAACCGCTCCCATGCTGTTGACCATTCTCAATTTCCGGAAGTTCTTCATCATGAACGAAAACAGCACCATCAGCATAGCGGTATAGCCTACCCATTCGGTCAAATCGATTGAATCAAGCATTTTCAAATGTTGGCGTTATTGTCAATTACTCTGATACCTCTCAAAAGTACATTTTAATTTCAGATCACGTTAATTATATGTTATAATTTAATCGAGATACACTTCGCCATTCTAATTTGCGTTAGAGCATTAAATTAATCTTGTAATCCCATTATGTCCTAACCAACCGCTATTTATAATGGTCGTTACATCTGAACTTTAAAAACAACAGATGAATAGTATCAACAAATATGCAAACTGGACGCCTTACCTGTACTTTATTGCCATAGCCATATATTGGTTCACCAGCGTCAACCGTATTGAAGGCCTGAGCGCTTATCCCATTTTGCTTTTGGCCATTCCTTTTGTATGGCAGCTAGTCAAACCGAATAGAAAACTGAATTTTTATCTGGGACTGAGTTTTATATGCCTGTCATCTTATATGATTGTGGGAGTGATATCAGACTTACTGAATATTCCACCGATTGTTTTAGCAAAAGGCGTCATTATTTATGGCGGTTTGTTTGCCCTGCTCAATTTTGTAATGTCAGCCTGGATAATCAGGAACAGCTATAAGCGCACCTTCTAAAATTGCCTATATTTGCGCTTGAAATGTCTTGACTCTATGGACCTAAGCGCAATTCCTAAACTTAAACATATCTATTCCGATAATTTCTTTTTACTGGCCGGACCATGTGCCATTGAAGGGGAAGATATGGCTATGCGAATAGCTGAACGGGTAGTTGAGATCACCAACCGGCTGGAGATCCCATATATCTTTAAGGGCAGTTTTAAAAAGGCTAACCGAAGCCGCATCGACAGCTTTACAGGCATTGGAAATGAGGAAGCCCTTAAGATATTAGAGAAGGTAGGTACAGCATTTGATATTCCTACTGTAACCGATATTCATGAAGTTTCAGATGCTGAAAACGCAGCACAATATGTAGACGTACTTCAGATCCCGGCCTTTTTGGTCAGGCAAACCGATCTGGTTGTGGCGGCGGCTGAGACAGGCAAGGTTGTCAACTTGAAGAAAGGACAGTTTATGAGTCCGGAAGCCATGCAACATGCCGTTCAGAAAGTTAAGGATGCAGGCAACGATAAAGCCTGGATCACTGACCGGGGAACCATGTTTGGTTACCAGGACCTCATCGTTGATTTCAGGGGAATCCCAACCATGCGTGAATATGCACCCGTTGTGCTTGATGTGACACACTCACTCCAGCAACCCAACCAGAGTGCAGGTGTTACAGGCGGTCGCCCGGAAATGATTGAGACCATTGCAAGAGCTGGCGTGGTTAATAAGGTAGACGGACTGTTTATTGAAACCCATTTTGATCCTGCCAATGCCAAGAGCGATGGCGCCAATATGCTTCATCTGGACAAACTGGATCAGCTGCTTGGCAATTTGGTAACCATTCGTCAGCTGATAAATAATCTGGGGTAATGCCTGTTCAAATAAGACATGCCACTCCTGATGACCTCCTCGTGGTCACAAAACTATTCCGGGAGACCATACAACATGTGAGTTCCAACCATTATTCTCCGGTTCAAGTAGCCTTTTGGAAATCGAGTACAGACGATTTGCCAAAATGGAGAAAGCGGATTGAAGACCTGTATTTTATTGTTGCCGAAAAGGGTAGTATGATTGTTGGCTTTGCTTACTTGAAAGATGGCAATTATTTCGACGGACTTTTTGTACATCACGAACATCAGGGTGATGGGATTGCCACATTAATGGCAGACACCATTGAGGAGAAGGTTATAGATAACGGACATAAAACTGTCCATTCCGACGTGAGCATCACAGCGAAACCCTTCTTTGAGAAGCGCGGATATACAGTTGATGAATTTCAGATGAAACCTTTTAAGG
>JABDPU010000193.1 GCA_013042625.1 Flavobacteriaceae bacterium
GTTTTAAAGCTCCTATACTTGGATCAATACCAATGGCATTATCGTTTAAAATAACCAGGATATTTGTATTGGTTACACCGGCATGATTAAGTGCCTCGAAGGCCATTCCGCTGGCGATAGAAGCATCACCTATTACAGCTATATGCTGTCGATTATCATCCCCTTTTATTTTGGATGCAATGGCCATACCTAAAGCTGCTGAAATAGAGGTAGAAGAATGGCCAACACCAAAAGCATCGTATTCGCTTTCATCCATTTTTGGGAAGCCGCTGATCCCACCAAACTGACGGTTAGAATGGAATATTTCCTGGCGCCCGGTCAATATTTTATGTCCATACGCCTGGTGACCAACATCCCAGATTAGCAGGTCGTGTGGTGTATCAAAAATATAATGAAGAGCAACGGTGAGTTCAACAACACCCAGGCTTGCCCCGAGATGTCCTTCTTTTGCAGCGACCTCGTTGATTATTCGGTCACGCAGCTCATCAACCAATATTCTCAGTTCGGAGAGCTCAAGTCTTTTCAGATCTTCAGGAGATTTTATTTTTGATAACAAATTTGACATCGGCCAACAAAGGTACGAGTTGTTATTGTAATTTTGCGAGCATGGAAAATATGCTGGACGATAATTTCTTCATGAAAAAGGCTCTTCAGGAGGCTGAAATAGCCTTTGAAAAAAATGAAGTCCCCATTGGAGCCGTAATTGTTATCGATAACAGGGTCATTGCACGGGCTCATAATCTCACCGAGACCTTAAATGATGTAACGGCTCATGCCGAAATGCAGGCGATAACAGCAGCGGCAAATTTTATTGGTGGCAAATATCTGCGGGATTGCACCTTATATGTGACTATAGAACCTTGCCAGATGTGTGCAGGAGCTTTGTATTGGAGCCAGATTTCCAAAATTGTTTATGGCGCTCGTGATGAGGATCGTGGATGTATTAAACTGCAGACTAAATTACATCCGAAAACAAAAATGAAAGGTGGAGTTATGGCTGAGGAAGCCGCCGAATTGATCAAACGATTTTTTATCCAGAAAAGAAACCTGAACTAGGCCTTTTTATTATCTCTGAAGTCTCTCATTTTATCCAGATTCTCTTTGGTAAGCATATAATCTTTTACAGATCGATCTTTCCATCGATAGTAAGTGAATAGGGGGAAAACCACAATAAATAACCCTGCTACCCCGAAACCGATGAGTTTTTGAGAGTACGGTTCTTCAGTCAGAAATCCGGTAACGATACTTCCGAAGGCAGCCAGGAACAGGATCAAAATAAGCCATTTCATCATGTGGTAAAATTAATCAATTCCTGCCTGTAGGCCGTCAGTAATTTTGATTTGGAAATAAAGCCATAATATTTTCCTTCTTTAATAACCGGAAGATTCCATGCCCCGGTTTCCTGGAACTTTTGCATGACTTTATGCATATTGTCTTCTTCATAATGAATATAACCCGGAGGAAGAGTCATAAAGGTCTGCACCGTGGTTGAATCATGAAGGCTTTGATCAAACATGACATCCCGAATATTATCCAACAGCACAATGCCAACCATCCTGTTTTCTGAATCGGTTACCGGAAATAAATTTCGTTTCGATTGAGCCACGCCTTTATGGAGCATTTGTCCGAGTTTCATATCGGGATGGAGAATAACGAAGTCAGTTTCTATGACGGTATCCATATTCATCAGTGTAAGCACACTTTGATCCTTATCCATGGAAAGGAGCTCACCTCTTTCGGCTAGCTCTTTGGTGTAAATAGTATGATCGATAGCGTTTTTGGTCATGATGAATGACATGGATACGGTAATCATCAATGGGACAAATAATTCGTAACCTCCAGTAATTTCCGCAATAAGGAATATAGCTGTAAGAGGTGCATGTAGTACACCGGCCATTAGTCCTGCCATTCCAACCAGGGTAAAATTGGTTTCCGAAACAACAAAATTCAATCCCAGGTTATTGATGATCTTGGCCACCATATTACCGAATGCAGATCCCATAACAAGGGTAGGGATGATTATCCCACCGGAACCACCAGCGGCGAGAGTTGTGGTCATAGCCATGGCCTTTAGGACACTTATACCACCCAGCAGGGCAATTATGACCCAAATGTTATCGGCATAGGCATCAAAGGGGGTTTTGCCGAGAGCTGCCGCATGATTTCCTTCAAGAAGGTTATTGATAAATCCGAAGCCTTCACCGTAGAGTGGAGGAACGAGATACAGCATTATTCCTATCAGAATACCGCCAATGATCAGTTTATGGATCGGTTTAAAACGGCTGAAGAAGTTGCTAATTGTAAAATAAATCTTTGAAAAATATATAGAAGCAATACCAGTACCTAAGCCTAGCAGCAAATAAAATAAAGTATCCTTCAATGTAAATCGCTCGGTTACCATGTAAGTGAATAGCAACTCATCGCCAAGGAAAAAGTAAGAGGTCAGTACCGATGAAACAGAGGCTATCAAAAGCGGAAGTAAAGAAGCAAAGCTTAAGTCAAGGCCAAACACTTCAATGGCAAAAATAATTCCGGCTACGGGAGATTTAAAAATGGACGCCAAGGCACCTGCGGCGGCACATCCGATGAGCAGTGATCTCGTTTTACGATCGATATGAAACAGCTTACTAAAATTGGAACTCACAGCTGCGGCCGATGCAATGGCAGGTCCCAGGAGACCAACAGACCCACCAAAACCTACGGTTAGAGGTGCCGTGATCAAAGGCCAGTACATGCTTTCTTTCTTAATCAATCCACCTTTTTTAGACAAGGCAAACATAACCGATGGCAGCGCATGCTCAACAGGTTT
>JABDPU010000251.1 GCA_013042625.1 Flavobacteriaceae bacterium
GGTAATAGATATTTTGATAAATAATGCAGGAAATGCTCATGGATTTGACCTGATCCAGGACGGTGACACCGATGACTGGGATAAGATGATGGATATCAATGTAAAGGGATTGCTATATATGAGCAAAGCTGTAATTCCACAAATGGTGTCTCGAAATTCAGGTCATATTATAAATATTGGCTCTTCTGCCGGGAAGGAAGTTTACCCTAAAGGCAATGTATATTGTGCAAGTAAACATGCCGTTCTTGCCATAACCGAAGGAATGAGAATAGACCTTAATCCATATGACATACGGGTTTCAGCAATCAATCCTGGTCTGGTAGAAACCGAATTCTCTAAAGTCCGGTTTAAAGGCGATCCCATTGCAGATTCGGTTTATAAAGGATATAAAGCGCTTCAGTCAGAAGACATAGCTGAAATTATTTATTTTACAATTTCACGCCCAGCACATGTTAATATTGCAGACCTTTTGGTCTTTCCGTCTGCACAGGCAAATAGCGTTACAGTGAAAAAGGACCTGTAAATGATTAACAAACGCCTGCTTATAAAAAACCTACTGGCTCACAATGATGAAAATAGCTTTTATGACAAAAAGCGAAAGATCGATATCAGTCATAAAGAAGGAAAAGCCAAATTCTTAAAGCACATCTGTGCGCTTTCTAATAGCAACCCTGCAAACAACTCTTACATCGTAATCGGAGTAGAAGATGAAGACAACAGAATCATCGGTGTTGATTTCTTTGACGACAGTAAAATTCAGAATCTGATTAATGCCTACCTGGAGAATCCTCCTATTGTTCAGTATGAGAATATCCCGTTTCCCCATTTACCCGATGACAAGGTTGTAGGCCTCGTGACGGTAAGAGCTAAATCTCAGTCGAGTATTACGGCCCTCAAGAGAAATATCTGGAAATACTATGGTGGATCTGTTTTCCTCCGTAAAGGAAGCATGAGTCTTCCCCGGACCTTCGGCATCGAAATAAAAGATGTGAATTCAAAAATAGTAAAGGCCATAGAGGGCCACGCCAGAAATAGTATAAGGCATACTCTTGATGGTGTTTTTGATTTTATGAGAAAGCGACGGGATTTCAATCCGAGATATGAAATATTCAGAGAGTATTTTGTGGTGTGCTGGGCCGGACAAAAAAAAGTGGTGGGAAATGAAGTGTTTTATTCCAGGGTTGATATCGAACTTATAAACGAGCAAGTCAGACTGTTTTACTCGGCCTTAGATGAAGTGTCTATTGAATTTACCGATGATAACTTCAAGATCATTGAGTATGTCAATCTCGGACTTCAAAGCCAGGATAAATATTTCACCCTGGAAGAAACGGTTATAAGCTTTGACCCCAATGCCAACTATAACATTGAGTCAACCCTGATATTTGATCCACCACAATATGACAAATCAATCCTTCATCATGTTTTTAATGCTAACAATGCCATACTGAAGAAATTAAAATCTGGTCTAACATTAAGAGAAGATGAAGAACAGGACCTGAGAAATTTACCGGTGACTTACCTGATCTGTCACTTTAACGGTTTTGATGAAGCTCTTGATAAATTAAAGGAAGCGAAAAGCATGCTCAGAAAACACAGCCCAACAGTTTGGTCATCATACAAAGAAGCCGCCAGGGTTTTGCGAAAGGTTAAGTACAATTAAAAAGGCCCGTCGATGACAGGCCTTAATCTTATAGGTAATAATCAAAATTCGTTAGAAACATTTTTCCACTTGAATAGGTGCTCCCTTAACATCTAATGCAGCACAAATCACACCGCCACCATCAATAAGCAATGCATACACATCGAAACCGGTAGTCACACCAATATCAACAATCGATAAGTCGAGTGTATTCGGATCGTATACTAAGGTATGAATGGTATAAAACCCTTCAACATCAACAACAAAGGACGGATCTGTACTCACATCCCGAATAACCAAGCCAGCACCTTCTGTGAGGACATAAAGCACTTCATATCCATCTGGCACAACAGCATCACCTGCGGGAACTGCAGAAAGTGTTGCAGTACCCTCTTCGAGGCAAGCCTTGTCAGACTCAGTTTTTAAAGTTCCCGCCTCTGCTACACACTCTATGATACAATCACAAACGACAGCATGAGCTATGACATAAACATCTCCGGAAAGATCACCAACGGAGAATGAATCAGCTGTAGCTCCATCAGGATATGAATTACTGTTTCCATATTGCCCTGGCGCCACTGTTGGCTTTCCGGCTGGATTAGTCGGATATTCTTCATTTCCAACATACACATGAGTCTCTGTTAGGCATTTGCCTTCCATAGTCTCATATTCCACGGTTACAGTTCCATCGGAATATTCCACGCTAACCGATCCAACTAATTCGCCTTTGATGAGTTTACATTGACCGGCACCGGCATAAAGGTCGAAACTTCCACTAAACCCTTCACTTAAAGGCCCTAATGTCCATCCCCAACGATTAAAATCGTCGTCTAAAAAACAACCGTCCTCATAATAGGCAAAGGCTGTTTCGCACTCTTTAGCACTCTTTAACTGATCTTGTGAACTTAAATTGGTCTCTGAAATATTTTCCACGTTACAACCAAAAAAGACTAATACGGCTGCAAGAGAAACCACTCGAATAATTGATTTCATAGTTTTAATAATTTGATTAATAGCTCCCTAAAAGTAACAAATTATTATAAATCCTAAATCTATCAATGAAAAAAATCTACGAACTACAAAATCTAACTGATGATTTGTATTCAAATCTTAAATGAAATCAAGATATTCAAACTGATCATTTAAGATCAGGTCATCCTGAACACCAAGCCAGTTTCGTAAAATGGTGGAATAAATCGATCTGAAATCTATTTCATACCTGATATCTCCATTGGCATCCAGGCGCCTGAGGTCATCTAGGCCATTATATATACCATTCTTTTTCAGGTTCTTCCCAACTATGAAAACATTATTTGCGGCACCATGGTCGGTTCCATTTGCTGCGTTTTGCCTGACACGTCTTCCAAATTCAGAAAATACCATGATCAAAGTATCATCAAAACTACCTCCCTTCTGAAGGTCATTTACAAA
The DNA here is from genome assembly GCA_013042625.1 of Flavobacteriaceae bacterium. Taxonomy (GTDB): domain Bacteria; phylum Bacteroidota; class Bacteroidia; order Flavobacteriales; family Flavobacteriaceae; genus SHLJ01. Next base: position 3,074 of record JABDPU010000251.1, read on the forward strand.
GGCCTCCAGGTTTTTTGAAAAAACGTTGAGCAGCCTCGGCTGAGTTTTAAGTTGACCAGCATGAGTATCATAGCCTTCATGTGAGGTATAAAAAACCTTGGTCTGAATACCCGAATTGATAAATTCAGCCATTGTTTTAAGCTGTTTGCCAAATGAATCGTTAGTATATCGCTGGTATGATCGCCCTTTTCTGGTGGTTTCATAAATATATTCAGCACTTGATTCGGCTTGTATAAGAGTTTTGTATAAATATCCCAGATTATGCTCGCTCAAATGCTCATCTCTATGATGCTTAATCAACAGTTTTAAATACGGATCCTGGGCGGTCCGGTATAATCGGCCCGCATTATTTGTTGCAATTCCGCTGGATTTATCTCCCGTCAGGGCTAATGAAAGTTTATCGCTGATCTCGATCCCGTTATAAGGTTCATCACCATGCCTGTCGAGATAGCGTCCAAGCCATCCACTGCTTAAATACTCATGTGAATGCGAAGCAGTCTGCCATATATCCATGGACCTGAAATGAGACCTGTCGGGATTGGGGTATCCAACGTTATTTAGAATACATACATAGCCGTTGTCATATAATCGTTTCAGAGGGGTTAGGTTTTGATGCATGGCCAGTTCGCCGTCAATTCGTAATTGAGTATTTCTCTGAATAGCGATCTTTGGCCGATTCCTGTAATAAATGTCATTCCTGTACGGAATAATAGTATTTAATCCGTCATTACCTCCGGATAATTGAATGATTACCAATCTGCGGTATCCTTTAGCTGCACCGACAATCCCATCGAATGCCTGAATGAAACTCGGGACAAAAAACAGGCCGCTGGCCAGGGACGTTTGTTTTACAAAATCTCTTCGCTTCATAATTAACACATTTGATATTCAGGCAGGGACATCAGTTGTACACAGAACGTTTTCTTATTGAGTTTAGATAAATCATTCAACATATTTGAAGTTTCCTCGCTAAGAGATGTTTGCAACATATAGGTTGTCATTTCTTCAATATCTATTCCTTTAAATTCCGATTCGAAGGAATCCCAGTCAGGAACAACGTCAAAAATTTTCTTACCACCAAGATCCGGCCTGAAACGGTCAAACATCGGATCAAAAAACTGACCCTGTTCCTTTATTGAGATGATCCCATTGCTCAACAAAATTGAAGGTGTTTTAAGCCGTAATAATAATGTATTGGTGTTAATCCAATTGCGACCGCCTTTCCATCCTGCCACGTTGGGCGGATAAAGTAAGGGCTGTCCCATATATCGCTGAATGACAACGCTCTCATTTATTTTCCTGAATTCTATGGGTACAGTACGCCTGATGCCAACTATTAATTCAACAGGTGATTTGATTTTACTACCGATATTCTTTTCATCATAAAACCAATCCGATTGGAAAACAAAACGCATCAGTTTATCAATTTTATAGTTACGGTAAAAGACCTCAACCATCTGATCAATATGGTCCTGAACCAGGGTCTCGTTAACGAAATAAGCATAGATTTTTTCACAAATAAAGCGCGCGCACTGTCTTTTAGCTAAAATGATATTAACCACATCATCTCCGGTAAAGCGTCCCCGATATCCCAAAAATCGTTTTACGCCCATATCATGCTGCCTGTACCGGAATACAAAACGACCTTTAAAATCATGAAAATAACCGGTTAAGGCTCTTGCGCTTTCCTTAATATCTCTTTCTGTATAATGACCCGGACCCAATGTAAACAGTTCCATCAATTCTCTCGCAAAATTCTCGTTAGGGCTTTTCTTTATATTATGTTTATTATTGAGGTATTTCAACATGGCAGGCTGTTTGGAAATGGCCTTGACAAAATCACCAAAATGGCCCAAAGCATGCTTTCTGAGCGTGTTATTATATTGTTGAACGAATCCTATATGACTATCCCGACAAACAAAATGATTGGCCCAGAATAAGGTCATGCGTTCTCTGAGAGCTGCTTTCGGATTTACCATTCGGTTTACCCATGCATAGTTGAAATCTTTTATCCGTACCCTGCTTCTTTCTATAAACTCCCGTAGTTCTTTCTTGTTCGTCATAGCCATATCGGCCCTAAAACCATTAAACTCCGAAAGATCAATACGAAGGGGATAAACCGACCTTGATGATTCAAACAAATCACCCACAATTTGATCACGGCTTAAACCTGATAGCCGGTTTAATTCCTCCGGCCTCAAGCCAAACCCGGCTCTCCAGTATAAATGTTGTATGTGTCTGCGCTCCATCATTAATTAGACGACCAATACAGTCGATCGTTTAAATCGATATCAAAAACAATTCCAATTTGAAGTTATTAAATGACTCTCAGGACAAATTACAAAAAAACCGCCTCCATAAAGGAAGCGGTCTGATTAATTAAAAAGAATACTAATTTCTACAGATCAAATTTAATCCCCTGCGCGAGAGGTAAATCTGTTGTATAATTAATGGTATTGGTTTGTCGACGCATATAGATCTTCCATGCATCGCTTCCTGATTCGCGGCCACCACCTGTTTCTTTCTCACCGCCAAAGGCTCCGCCGATTTCTGCACCTGAGGTTCCAATATTAACATTGGCAATACCGCAGTCTGATCCGGCATGTGATAAGAATCGTTCGGCCTCTCTCAGGTTGTTGGTCATTATTGCAGAGGACAATCCCTGGGCAACACCATTTTGAATTTCAATGGCGTTTTCAACATTCCCACTGTATTTTATAAGGTATAATATCGGTGCAAAGGTCTCGTGCTGAACAATTTCAAAACTATTCTTTGCTTCTGCAATTGCAGGTTTCACATAGCAGCCGCTTTCAAATCCTTCTCCGTTTAACACACCGCCTTCAACCAATAATTTACCTCCTTCTTCTACCACCTGATCGAGTGCCTTCTGGTACATGGCAACAGCATCTTTATCGATTAACGGACCAACATGATTGGATTCATCCAGTGGATTCCCAATGCTAAGCTGCTTGTAGGCATCTACTAAAGCCGATTTAACCTTATCATAAATGCTTTCATGAATAATTAATCTTCTGGTTGATGTACATCGCTGACCGCAAGTACCTACAGCTCCAAAAACAGCCCCGATAACCGTCATTTTCACATCGGCATCCGGGGTAACAATGATGGCATTATTTCCTCCTAATTCAAGCAGGGAGCGACCCAAGCGTTCACCAACCGTTTTCGCAACTATTTTTCCCATTCTTGTTGATCCTGTAGCAGAAACCAATGGGACACGGCCATCGGTAGTCATAAATTCACCTACCCTGTAATCACCGTTGATCAAACAAGAAATACCTTCCGGTAAATTGTTTTCCTTAAATACTGAAGCTGCAATATTCTGACAGGCTATTCCGCAGAGTGGCGCTTTTTCAGAAGGCTTCCAAACACAAACATCACCACATATCCATGCTAATGCTGTATTCCATGACCAGACCGCTACCGGAAAATTAAATGCTGAAATGATACCTACTATACCTAAAGGGTGGTACTGTTCATACATTCTATGACCGAAACGCTCACTATGCATTGTAAAGCCATGAAGCTGTCTTGACAAGCCTACAGCGAAATCACAGATGTCAATCATTTCCTGAACTTCACCAAGTCCTTCCTGATAGGACTTACCCATTTCGTATGACACCAGTTTTCCCAGTGGTTCTTTCAATTCCCTCAACTTATCCCCGAACTGACGAACAATCTCACCTCGTTGAGGAGCAGGCATAATTCGCCATGATTTGAAAGCATCCTGAGCCGATTCAATAAGGCGATCATAATCTTCACGCGTCGTAGTTCTAACCGATCCTATCAACTGGCCATCAACGGGTGAATAACTCTCGATAATATCTCCATTGGAAAACCAATCTGAACCTGTTGAGGACCCATCATTTATTTCTTTAACCCCCAGTTTATCCAGGGCTTCCTTTATGCCGAAATCTGTGCTAACTGCTTCCATAAATTGTTCGTTATCTATACAAATGTTTGCGTTTGCGAAGATACGAATTTAATGACGCATTGCCGCTCCAATTCTCCATGAAAATGCTACCTTTAGGCTAATCGAAAAACAATTTTAAAATGAGATCTTTTATTGTAATTCTACTCGGTTTGATTTTTATCTATTCATGTAAGGACCAGGATCAAAATGCATCTGTGGAAAAGCCTATTGCTAAAACCGAAACAACAGTAAAGGAAGAGTTTGCGATTGTGATTCACGGTGGGGCCGGAACAATCCTGAAAAAAAATATGACAACCGAAAAAGAACAAGCCTATAAAGCTGTTCTTGAAGAAGCCATACGAACCGGCTATGATATCTTGAAAAACGGAGGCAGCAGTCTTGATGCCGTTACTAAAACTATCAATGTCATGGAAGACTCTCCACTTTTCAATGCAGGAAAAGGCGCAGTCTTTACCAATTCAGAAACCAATGAACTGGATGCCTCGATCATGGATGGCGCTACCTTAAATGCCGGTGCCTCAGCAGGCACAACCAATGTTAAGAATCCGATTGATCTTGCCAAAGCCATAATGGATAATTCTCCACATGTCATGATGGCGGGCAAGGGAGCTGAGACATTTGCTGCAGAGCAAGGTCTTGAAATTGTAGATCCTGAATATTTTTTTACAGAAAACAGGTTTAAAAGCCTGAAAAGAATCAAGGATTCAGAGAAGGTGGAACTTGATCATGATGGTAAGCAGGCTTTTTACGATCCTGAAATCAAGGACTACAAATTCGGAACAGTGGGTTGCGCTGCCCTGGATAAAAATGGCAACCTGGCTGCAGGAACCTCCACTGGCGGGATGACCAACAAACGCTGGGGCAGGATTGGGGATGCTCCCATCATTGGCGCTGGCACCTATGCAAATAATGCCACATGTGCTGTTTCGAGTACCGGATGGGGTGAGTTTTTTATCCGAGCAATGGTAGCTCATGATATATCTGCACTAATGGAGTATAAAGGGATGAGCCTTGCTGATGCTGCAAGAACGGTAATCCATGATAAGGTTGGTGGATTAGGCGGTGATGGTGGAATTGTTGCTGTTGATCATAATGGTAATATGGTGTTTGAATTTAATACCGAAGGTATGTATAGAGCATCCATGAATGCCAGTGGCGAGCTCACAATAAAAATCTACAAGGAGTAGTCTTCCATTTCAAATATTTAAGAGAATATTAACGTCGGGCGGTGGTCTTTACCGTTTGAATGCGCCGTACATATTGTGTAAAAGGGAGTTTGAAGGGCCCTTTATAGTATTAATCTAATTTATTTTACACATGAAAAATTTATTTCTTTTTGTCCTTCTGATGTCATTGACACAACCCTTAACCGCGCAATCCCTAAAATATGTTTCAGCTGAGAATGGCCTTTTTACAAGGTTAGCCCCCGACCGCGGATCCCGGTCCATTGCCAAGCTCCATTATGGCACTAAGGTAGAAGTAATGGAACTTACCGGACTTCAAATGGATCTTATGGACAGAGGTGAAAAAATAACCGGACAATGGGTTAAAGTTAAAGCCAGACTTCCACAGGAAGAAGTGACCGGTTACGTTTATGACGCCTTTCTGACCAATGAGGAATTAGACCCCAGATCGGTTATTCCATTCGATAATATGAATGTCATTATTCATGGCATGGAGCTCTATGAATCGGAGGGCCAGGATTACGAGACCAAGCGGGAAAAGATCACCTTTTATGCAGACCTTGGTGTTACTCCTGAAGCTAAATTCATAAAGATTCAACCTAAGAAAAATTACAAACGCATCTCTGTATATCAGTCTTATGAAACGAGTCTGACAGTAATGAATGAAGGGCCGCATTGCGACCTGATCAATTGGAAACATTACAACTCACTATGGCTGCCTTTAAATGAAGGTCCTGAAAACACATATCAAACCTTAAAATATAGTACAACGGATGGCTCTGTTTTTGTTAATGTTGACATAGCAGAACTGAAAGAAGCGGTATTGGAACACTGTGGTGAATCTTATGCCGAATTGATTCAGAATAAAACCCAATTGGAATCCCCTGCTGCTGTATCTATCAGTACCATATACTTAAAAATTGTGATGATCGATTCAGAAAATCAGTCTTCAGAACGAACCATTGCTTTTGAAATCCCAATGGGTTGCTAATTCCTTAAAGTAAGCTGTCATTTTTATATCTTGAGTGATCAAACAGAATATCATGTCTATCGATCACTCAAGATTTCCTTACTACGCAGTAATATTTACTTCAAAATTGAATTCAGAATCAACGGCCTACCAGGAAATGGCGGTAAAAATGGAAGAACTCGCTCGGCAGCAAGACGGTTTTATCGGTTTTGAAAGCGCCAGAAGTGAGATTGGACTTAGTATTAGTTATTGGTCGGACCTGGACTCGATTAAAATTTGGAAAAATCAGATCGAACATAAAAAGGCACAGGACAAAGGACAGTCTGAATGGTATTCCTGGTATAAGGTCAGGATTTGCAAAGTAGAACGTGAATATGAATTCCGATCAACGCAATGAAAATCCTTTGGCAGCCCACCATGGATGTACTTCAATGATCAACCTGCCAGCCTTGACCATAGGATCTAAATTGGCCAGGCTATCCGCTATTTTAAGTGTTGGTGTGGAGTAAATAGTAATTCCCTTTATATCTCCATCATCTCCAAAAGGCCCTGAAATATCAGCATACCCTTGATCATACATGCGTTGTAAATGATTCAGGTGGGCTTTCTGTAAGACTTCGGCTTCCTCCTCGGACTGCGATCGGTTCGGGCCCGCTTTTAAAAATGCTATAAAATATTGTTGCATGATTATAGAATCACCAGTCTTCTCATCGACATAATCGAATATCTGATACCCCTCTTTGGTCAGTCTGTCCTTGATCTCTTTATGGGTTTCACTAAATTCTATTTCAGTAATAACTGAGCTTGTATCCGGCTGTTCTTTGCAGGAATTTAAAACACATACAATCATTACAAAAAGAAAGAACTTATTTAATGATTCCATGATTCAAATGGTTTTTTACTTAATAAAGAATTATAATATTTTAAATCACCAGTAACCTCATCGCCCAGCCATTCCGGCCTTTCAAACTCCTCTTCTTTAGTTTCCAATTCAATCTCGGCAATGATCAGGCCTTTATTTGGGCCGAGGAATTCGTCGACTTCAAAAATGTGCTCCCCCGCTCTGACTTCATATCGTCTTTTCTCAATTAAACCTGATTCGCATAAATTCAGCAATGCATCTGCTTCCGGAAGTGAAATCTCATGTTCCCATTCAAATCTCGACAAACCATCTTCAGAAGAGATGCCCTTAACTGTGATCTGAGCCCGATGATCCTGCTTTCTTATTCTTACAGTCCGTTCGGGATGAGTATTAAGAAATCCCTGGACAATCATCATACTATTTTGAGCGTCCTTTTTAAATTTAAGTGAACTGACCAGAAATTTCCGTTCGATTTCTTCCATTAGCATATTCAAAGAAGTTCTAAATTTACGTGATGGCAAAGAAAATACCTATAAGAAAGATCATTCATATAGATATGGACGCCTTCTATGCCTCAGTTGAACAACTTGATAATCCCAATTTAAAAGGGAAACCATTGGCTGTTGGAGGTGGAGAACATCGTGGGGTGGTCAGTGCTGCCAGCTATGAAGCCAGGCGATTTGGAGTTAGAAGCGCCATGACAGGTGCCATGGCCAAACGAAACTGCCCAGAGTTGATTTTCGTTAAACCCCGGTTCAAACGTTATAAGGAAATATCGAATATGATTCAGGCCATTTTTCATGATTATACCGATCTGGTTGAGCCACTTTCTCTGGATGAAGCCTACCTTGATGTTACCGAAAATAAAAAGGGAAATCCGAGTGCTACTTTAATGGCCCAGGACATCAGAGCCCGGATTCTAGAAGAGGTTGGACTAACGGCATCAGCAGGGATTTCAATAAATAAATTCATTGCCAAAATTGCCAGTGACTATAACAAACCCAATGGACAAAAAACCGTTCCGCCTGAGGAGATCATTCCTTTTCTTGAAGGACTGGACATTCGTAAATTCTATGGCGTTGGAAAGGTTACCGCCAGGCATATGTACGAATTGGGCATATTCAATGGGAAAGATTTAAAGCAAAAGCCATTGGAATTTCTGGATGAGCATTTCGGGAAATCGGGTTTGTATTATTTCAATGCCGTGAGGGGAATACATAACAGTCCGGTTGAACCTAACCGGATTAGAAAATCGTTGGCCGCTGAAAGGACTTTTGATTCAAATTTGTCTAGTGAAGTATTTATGCTTGATAAATTAGATCGGATAGCAGATGAGGTGGCCCGTCGCTTAAACAATAGTAAAGTTAAAGGAAAAACCATCACCCTTAAGATCAAGTACAGTGATTTCACCCTTCAGACGAGAAGTAAAACCTTGGGAGAATATATCGATGATAAAGGAACAATTATGCAGATCATTCGCGATCTTTTATTTCAGGAAAAACCGAAAGATTCGGTCAGGCTCCTTGGAATTTCCATTTCCAATCTGAACACTCAGGAACACGAACCCGGGGAACCGCAAGAAACGAATATCAGTGTTCAGTTAAAATTCGCCTTTTAGAATGTACAGGTTGTGATTTCGGTCACCCTAAGCGTATTAACCATACCCTTTTCCTGAATTGGCATGGCAGCAAGGCTAACCAGCATATCGCCTATATCAAGATATCCTTTTTTGCAGGCCATAGCATTGACGTCTTCTATGGTTTCGTCTGTACTCACATACCTGTCATAATAGAATGCCTTAACTCCCCACAACAAATTTAACTGAGTCAGGATTCTTTTATTCGAAGTAAACACTAATATATAGGCATCTGGACGCCAGGCCGAAATTTGGAAAGCTGTATAACCGCTATTGGTTAATGTAGAAATAGCCTTGGCATTGATTTCATTGGCCATATTGGCGGCATGAAAACATATGGCTTTTGTGATATAGCGTTTAGTGCGAATATGAGGCGGTGATTGAGGAACATTAATTAAATGAGAATCCTCGACACTCAAAATTATATCTGTCATTTTTTGAATCACCTGTACCGGGTAATTACCTACCGAGGTTTCACCTGAAAGCATAACGGCATCTGCTCCATCCATAACAGAATTAGCCACATCATTTACCTCAGCCCGTGTTGGAGTCAGACTTGAAATCATAGACTCCATCATCTGAGTTGCTATGATCACGGGAATTCTGGCCTGCTTGGCTCTCAGTACCAGTTGCTTTTGAATAAGCGGAACTTCCTGCGCAGGAATTTCAACACCCAGGTCACCCCTTGCAACCATAATTCCATCGCAATAGGCCGCAATTTTATCAATATTGGTAACGGCCTCGGGTTTTTCAATTTTCGCTATGATCGGAATTTTGTGATCGGCATGTTCTTTGATCAACCCCTCTAATTGCATAAGGTCTTCAGCATGCCTTACAAAAGAGAGTGCAATCCAATCAACCCTTTGCTTAATAGCGAACATGGCATCTTCAGTGTCTTTTTCTGTCATTGCCGGTTGAGAAATATGAGTATTCGGCAGATTAACTCCCTTCTTTGATTTCAGTGGGCCGCCCTGAATAACTTTTGCCAGGACTTTGGCTTTTTTATCTGTTTCAACAATCTCGAAAATTAATTTACCATCATCCAGCAGTATTCGTTCTCCGGGATTAACATCCGTGGGGAAGTTTGAATAAGTCATATAGATACGGTCCTTACTTCCTTTAAAGGGTTCGCCCGTTTCAAAATAAATCTCATCGCCTTCCTGAACCACAATTTCCTCGGCCATGACACCCACACGTAATTTCGGTCCCTGAAGATCTGCGAGTATAGCAGTATTATAACCGTGCTCCTTGTTTAGCTCCCTGATTAAGTTAATACGTCGTTCAACATCCTTATAGTCGGCGTGCGAAAAATTGATGCGGAACACATCAACCCCTTCATCAATCATTGACTTGATAATCTCCTTGTCATTGGTTGAAGGGCCCAGGGTTGCTACTATTTTTGTTTTTTTCTTTTTGGTTGGCATTAGCTAAAAATTAAATTTTCTCTGGATTTCAATTCTCCTGCATCTACTTCATATACAGCGGCAATATGAGGAATTGAATTAATTTTTTCCAGAATTATTTTCGTTTGAATTGGCTGATCATCGTTTTCAATCTTAAGAAAGAAATTTACCTGCTCTAACTCAGGAATTAATTGGAAGAATTTAATGTTTTTGAATGGTGAATCAAAGAGGGTCCCGGAACTCACAAAACCATCCTCCTCCCTTTTACAAATATTTCCCACCAATACCCAGTTTATGCCTTCCTGTTCATTTTCCCATTCGAAAATCGGATAGGATGCTTTCATATATTTAAAATCCACATCATTTCTACTGCGCTTTAACCTTATGCCTAAAGCTTCATTGAGCAAGAAAGCCAGTCGATAATCTTCAAGGTTGCAATGAACTGCAATCAAGACATATGATTCGTCATCAAAATCAAGTACGTTCAGTTTATGCGTTGTCATTCATCCCTTTTTGGTCGTTGTAAATATAGCATATTAGTAGATACATAACGGGGGCCTGTGCTCATTCTTTAGTTTTAATCAGCACGAAATCGTTGTCGTAATTAGGCTGCATCTGGCAGGGCTAAATCGCTCTTGAGATTTGACTTTGGTAAGCAAAAAAGGCTCGTTTGGAAGCCTTTTCCTCTGCTTTCTTTTTTGAAGTTGCACGAGCTTTGGCTATAACCTTGTCATTGATGGAGAGTTTTACTGAAAAATGCCGGAGTTCATCTCTTCCGGTGTCTTCATATACCTCATAGTCGAAGGAGTTTTTTTCCTTTTGACACCATTCGATAAGCAAGCTTTTATAGCTGATCACTTTGCCTTCGAGTTTCTCGATATCAACATGAGGAAGAATAACCTTATCAAAAATAAATTTCTCGCATTGGGAATATCCTTTATCCAGATAGATCGCTCCTACAACGGCTTCAAACAGATTGCCAAAGATATTATTGCTGAAATTATCCGGAGGAATTTTGCTCTCAACATAATTGATCAGGTTTAGTTCTTTTCCAAGTTCATTCAAATGTTCACGGCTAACTATTTTAGAGCGCATTTTTGTGAGATATCCTTCATCACCCTGGGGCACTTCATTATAGAGATGTGTTGCTATAATTGCACTGAGCATGGCATCACCGAGGAATTCAAGTCGCTCATAATTAACCGGGTGACCCGATTCATCGCGTTTATTCATCGAACGATGTGTAAATGCAATCTTGTATATGTGGAGATTTTTAGGTTTAAAGCCTAATATTTTTTGCAAACGAATATAAAAATTCCCGTCTGAGGTCGGACGGGAATTGAATATGTTTCGCATGAATGACATTCAATAAATTAATCTAATTTTTTAAATAATATACAAGCGTTATGACCACCAAATCCGAATGTATTACTCATAGCGACTTTTACGTCCCTTTTCTGAGCCTGATTTAAAGTCAGGTTCAATTCGGGGTCAATGGATTCATCCACAGTTGTATGATTAATAGTTGGTGGAACCACTCCATGTTCCATAGAAAGAATGGAAGCAATAGCCTCAATGGCTCCGGCAGCACCCAGAAGGTGCCCTGTCATCGATTTGGTAGAGTTGATATTTATAGTTTTCGCATGATCTCCAAAAACTTCAGAGATCGCTTTAAGTTCGGCTACATCGCCCAAAGGGGTGGCAGTACCATGAGTATTAATGGTATCCACCGATTCGGGTGTTAACCCAGCATCAGCAAGACAGTTTTTCATCACAGCCACAACGCCCAATCCATCCGGATGTGGTGCTGTCATATGATAGGCATCAGAGGATAATCCTCCACCTACAACTTCTGCATAGATTTTAGCTCCTCTTGCTTTAGCGTGTTCATAATCTTCCAATATCAATGCTCCTGCTCCTTCACCAAGAACAAAACCATCCCGGGTTGCATCGAAAGGTCTCGATGCTGTTTCAGGACTGTCATTCCTGGTAGAAAGTGCATGCATGGCGTTAAATCCTCCCATTCCTGCAATGGTCACAGCTGCTTCACTTCCTCCGGTCACCACTACGTCGCAATGGCCGAGACGAATATAATTAAGTGAATCAATCATAGCATTTGCTGAGGATGCACATGCAGAAACCGTCGTATAGTTAGGTCCCATAAATCCATGCTTGATGGAAATATTTCCAGGAGCAATATCAGCAATCATTTTAGGAATGAAGAAAGGATTAAACCTGGGAGTGCCATCTCCTTCTGCGAAGTTAAGCACTTCCTGTTGGAAGGTCTCGATACCACCGATTCCAGCTCCCCAGATCACACCAACCCGAAGCTTATTCAAGCCGTCTAAATCGAGTTTGGCATCAGCAATGGCTTCATCAGATGCAACCATGGCATACTGGGCGAACTTATCCATTTTTCGGGCTTCTTTCCTTTCTAAAAAATCAGTAGGAACGAACCCCTTGAGTTCACAGGCGAATTTAGTCTTGAATTTTTCAGTGTCGAAATAAGTAATCGGGGCGGCCCCGCTTTTGCCATTAACCAATCCATCCCAATATTCATCTTTGGAATTTCCGATTGGCGTAAGTGCTCCTATTCCGGTAACTACAACTCGCCTCAAATGCATATGAATTTAGACTTTATTTTGCGTCTTCAATATAGGAAATCGCTTGACCGACTGTTGCGATATTTTCGGCTTGGTCATCTGGAATTTGGATATCGAACTCTTTTTCGAACTCCATGATCAACTCAACAGTATCTAATGAATCTGCTCCCAAATCATTGGTAAAGCTAGCTTCAGTAACTACTTCATTTTCGTCGACACCAAGTTTGTCTACAATTATCGCTTTAACGCGTGATGCAATGTCTGACATAATCTTTAAATTTTAGTTTTTAATTAGGTCGCAAAAATAAAAAAACTTTATTTTAAAACTGACTGATAGCACAAAAATGTGAATGTAATTTAGTCAATTTAGGTTGAAGAATTTCTCTTTTACTTCTAATTGTTAATAATTATTCTTTCTTTTGTCTGAACAACGCCATCGCCGCTTTTGTTTATGAAACGAATAGTAATTTTTGCGTCCGGTTCCGGAACTAATGCTGAAAATTTAATTAGGTTTTTTCATAACAACTCCGAAGCGGGTGTCGTTCAGGTGCTCACCAACAATCCCCGTGCCAAAGTTATAGATAGATGTAATAGTCTGAATATTAGTTGTTTATGTTTCAATCGAACTGCTTTTTATAACACGAATGATATTCTGGATCTTCTTGAAATGAAAAATCCGGATCTTATTGTCCTGGCCGGATTTCTCTGGAAAATCCCTGAAACATTGATTGCCGCTTTCCCCGATAAGATAGTTAATATCCATCCCGCTTTATTGCCAAAATATGGCGGAAAGGGTATGTATGGTATGCATGTTCACCATGCAGTGATCGATAAGGGTGAAAAGGAATCTGGAATCACTATTCATTATGTGAATGAGAATTATGATGAAGGCGCTATAATCTTCCAGGCTAAATGCCCCGTTGGAGCAATCGATACCCCCGAATCACTGGTCGAAAAGATTCATGCCCTGGAAATGAAGCATTTCCCTAAAGTTGTTGAATCTTTACTTTTCGGTGAGCATGGCTAAGGCAAAGAAGAAATATTATGTGGTCTGGAAAGGGCACAATCCAGGTATTTACAGTAGCTGGAAGGCATGCCAGGAACAGATCAAGGGCTTTAAAGGCCCCCAATACATCTCATTCGAATCAAAATCGGATGCTGAAAAAGCCTTTAAAGGGGTCTATAAAAACTACATCAGAAAATCCGGTAAAAAGAAAAAATTATCTCCAGAGGAGCTGAGACGAATTGGGAAACCCAACCTCGATGCCATCTCAGTTGATGCAGCCGTTAGCGGCAATCCCGGAAAACTTGAATATCGTGGTGTAGAACTGTCCTCCGGGAAACAAATTTTTAAACAAGGACCATTTGAGGAGGGCACCAATAACATAGGAGAATTCCTGGCCATAGTTCACGGATTGGCCTGGTTAAAAAAACGGGGCAGCGATAAGCTGATTTATACCGATTCCAGAACCGCGCAGGGCTGGGTTAAAAAAAAACACTGTAATACCAAGTTAAAACCATCTAAAAAAAATAAAGAGTTGTTCGACCTGATAAAAAGAGCTGAAGCCTGGCTGACAAAAAATCAATATCGTACGGTAATCGTTAAATGGGAGACCAAAGCATGGGGTGAAATCCCGGCAGATTTTGGCAGAAAATAAGAGTGATTGTGATGCCTCAAAACTGCTTTTTTACCGCATTTTTTTTATGTAAGTTTGCAACGAATTCTTATAACACCAAATGGGCAAATTACTTATAGTCGGCACAATGGCATTTGATGCTATAGAAACTCCTTTCGGAAAAACAGATAAGATTCTGGGTGGAGCCGCAACATTTATCGGTTTGGCCGCATCTCAATTCAATGTGTCTTCTGCTATTGTTTCTGTGGTCGGCGGAGACTTTCCACAAGAATATCTCGACCTTTTTAAAGAACGGCAAATAGATATTTCAGGGGTGGAAATCATTCCAGATGGAAAAACTTTTTTCTGGAGTGGACGCTATCATAACGATATGAATACTCGTGATACCCTGAGCACAGAATTAAATGTACTCGGTGATTTCAATCCCAGAGTTCCGGACAATTTTTTGAATGCCGATATCTTGATGCTTGGGAACCTTCATCCGGATGTGCAATCTAAGGTGTTGGATCAAATGAATACCAAACCTTCACTAGTTATTCTGGACACCATGAATTTCTGGATGGAACATACATTAAATGAATTGCATGATATATTGAAGCATATTGATGTGATTACCATTAATGATGAGGAGGCCAGGCAACTGACTAACGAATATTCACTCGTAGTCGCCGCCAGGAAGATCCAGGAAATGGGGCCGCGTTATGTAGTGATAAAGAAAGGTGAGCATGGTGCATTGTTGTTTCATGATGACAATGTCTTTTTTGCTCCTGCATTACCTTTGGAAGAAGTATTTGACCCAACCGGTGCAGGAGATACGTTTGCAGGAGGGTTTGCCGGTTACCTGGCAAAAACCAATGATGTATCCTTCGACAATATGAAGAATGCCGTGATCTATGGTTCAACACTGGCCTCTTTCTGTGTGGAAAAGTTCGGGACAGAACGGATGGTTGAACTGACGGGAGATGAGGTGTACCAAAGATTGCAAGAGTTTAAGAATCTGACTCAGTTTGAAATAGAATTATCATAAAGAAGCGCGTCATAATAATATGATGCGTTTTGATTTATAACAATGAGCGATAGCATAAAACACGAATGTGGTATAGCCCTTATCCGGCTACTCAAACCGCTTGAGTATTACAAGGAAAAATATGGGAGCGCTTATTATGGGATAAACAAAATGTATCTCATGATGGAAAAGCAACACAACCGTGGACAGGATGGAGCCGGATTCGCAAGTATAAAGCTGAACATGCTTCCTGGTGAACGTTATATCAGTAGAATTCGATCGGTAGAATCCCAACCGATTCAGGAGGTGTTTTCTCAAATAAACTCCCGGATCAATAAAGTTCTTCGGGATAAGCCCGATTTACAGCATGATCTCGAAAGACAGAAACGGGAGGTTCCATACCTGGGAGAATTGCTCCTTGGTCATGTCCGATATGGTACATTTGGTAAGAATAGTGCCGAGAGTGTTCATCCGTTTTTAAGGCAAAATAACTGGATGCATCGTAACCTCATCCTGGCGGGGAATTTCAATATGACCAATGTTAAGGAGTTGTTTCAAAATCTCGTTGATCTTGGTCAGCATCCGAAGGAATATACCGACACCATTACTATTATGGAGAAGATCGGTCATTTCTTAGATGATTCGGTAAATAAAATCTATAAAGATCTAAAGAAAGAAGGATACTCGAAGAGCGAATGCTCCCCTATGATTGCAGAGCGCCTTAATGTGGCCAAAATATTAAAACGTGCTGCCAAAAACTGGGATGGTGGTTATGCCATGGCTGGGTTACTTGGGCATGGTGATTCATTTGTCTTGCGAGATCCTGCGGGTATCAGGCCAACATTCTATTATAAAGATGAGGAAGTTGTAGTGGTAGCCTCAGAGCGGCCGGTTATTCAGACCGTATTCAATATTGACTTCCAGGATGTGCAGGAATTACCTCCAGGTCATGCCATAATAACTAAGATGTCTGGGGAGACCGAGATTAAAAAAATTCTTCAGCCTCTTGAAAGGAAGGCATGCTCATTTGAGCGTATATATTTTTCCCGCGGAAGTGATGCAGAGATCTACCAGGAGAGAAAACTGTTAGGGAAGTTAATTGTACCCAGGGTGCTCGAGTCAATAAATCATAACATTGAGAAATCAGTCTTTTCATTTATTCCCAATACAGCTGAAACTGCTTTCTACGGAATGATTGAAACCGTGGAAAACTATCTGAACGAGAAAAAGACCAAGGCCATTCTAAGCGGGAAACGTTCACTTTCGGCTGCGAAAGTCACCGAAATTCTTTCGGCTCGGCCAAGAATAGAAAAGGTGGCTATTAAAGATGTTAAGTTAAGAACCTTTATCACAGAGGACAGCAGCAGGGATGATCTTGTGGCACATGTATACGACGTTACTTATGGCATTGTAAAGCCCAACGATAACCTCGTCATTATTGATGATAGCATTGTAAGAGGTACCACGCTCAAAAAGAGTATCCTTAAAATGTTAGATCGGCTTAATCCCAAGAAGATCGTTGTAGTTTCTTCTGCTCCTCAAATTCGCTATCCTGATTGTTATGGTATTGACATGGCCAATCTTGACAGCCTTGTGGCTTTCAGAGCTACTCTCGACCTTTTAAAGGACAAGGGGCAATACGCATTAGTAGACGAAGTTTATGAGAAATGTAAAGTACAGGTTAATATGGCCGATCATGAGGTTCAGAATTATGTAAAGGAAATTTATGCCCCGTTTACAGCAGAAGAAATTTCAGAAAAGATCGCGGAGATTCTCAGTAATAAAGAAATCCAGGCCGAGGTTGAAATCATTTTTCAGCCTATTAGTAATCTTCATCTGGCCTGTCCTCATAATTTAGGCGATTGGTACTTTACAGGTAACTATCCAACAGCCGGAGGGAATCGTGTTGTTAACCAGGCATTTATCAATTTTTACGAGGGAAATCAGGAAAGGCCCTATTAGACAGATTTCACAAAATGTTCAGTTTATCTAAAAAATTAGACATTTAAACTAAAAAATATGCATTTCGTCTAATATTTATAGCCTTTCATTAAAAACCGTATACTTTAGTAGAACCATAACATAAGTAGGTTAAGTTCATGGTAGATTTGGGGCAAAAAAAGGTGAACGCTTGTTCACCTTTTTTTATTTAACCACACCCAGAGCAGATTCCAAATATCTTTTTTCAGAACATTAAAATGTCGATAATCACCAAGAATATCGCGTCTTTTTCACGCTTAGACTAATATATGCGTCGTTTATCTATTAAATTTATTTGTTTGATTCAAGCTCCCTTATATTTGACTCACCATAACATAAGTAGGTTAAGTTTATGGTAGATTTGGGGCAAAAAGGTGGACGCAAGTTCACCTTTTTATTTTTAGTAATATTCGAAAAATAAAAAGCCAACTCGATGAGCTGGCTTTCTTAATTGAATATGTAAAAATCCTAACGCGATAATTCATATCGTCGTTCTACTTCATTCCAATTTATAATTTTCATAAAAGCTTCGATATAGTCAGGACGCCTGTTCTGGTAATTCAAATAGTAGGCATGTTCCCAGACATCAATTCCAAGTAT
>JABDPU010000195.1 GCA_013042625.1 Flavobacteriaceae bacterium
GTTTTAAAAAGTACATTAAATCGCTTTTTCAAGGGAAAGTCAAACCTGAAATCTATTGTATTGCCACCACCTTCAAGGAATTCAGCTTTTTTCTGTTCCAGCAAGGCACCGAATTGCTTGTTAAAAGCCATACGGATTTGCTCCACCGGTTTCTTAAGGTGTTGGATTTTTTCAGTTTTGAGAATGGCTTCGAATTCATCTACCAATTCTTCCATACCCATGGTCGAATAGTCCTTCTCCGTCACCTTTTCCTCTGGCTCCTTGGTTTCGGCTTCAGTTTCGGCTTCAGCTTCGGCTTCGGAACTATCGGCATTATTCGAATTGATCTCTTCAATAGCCTCATCATTCTCGCCACTTTCGGCAGAAGAATCATCTATCGCTGTTGTTTCAGAAGGAGAATCGGTTGATTTTGGCTGGTCGTTTTCCTCAGTCGGATCCTGAACATGCGTTACTTCGTTTTCTTTTCCTCCATCTGCTTCTTGCAGGTTATCTTTCTCAGACATCTCTTTCAATGTTTAAGTTCATCAATCGCTTACTACCTTTAAAGATACTAAAACAATTACAATTTATTTTTCAGCTAATTAGCACTTTATTTACCTGGCATCCAGATTGACCAGGCTTTCTCAGCCTGATGTTCCAGCATCTTACTACCGTTGGTGGTGATAGCTCCATACTCCTGTCCGTTCTTCATAAAAGTAGTGGTGCTGGGATTGTAAACGAGGTCAAATAACAAGTGCTGTGAAGTTAGTCCGGCGTAAGGAATGTCAGGACATGCCATTGTATCTGGAAAGGTGCCTAAGGGTGTGCAATTAATGATTATGTGGTAGTCTTTTATGTTGTCCTCGTTTAATTGGGAATATGGGAGTTGATGAGAATCAGAAGGCTTTCGGGAAACAAATTTATATTCGATCCCCAGCTTCTTGAGCACATAACAAATGGCCTTTGAAGCGCCTCCGGTTCCCAGGATCAATGCCCTCTTGTGATGAGTTTCAATAAATGGAATTATACTTTTTTTGAATCCATAGGCATCAGTATTATAGCCTTTCAATTTACCTTTTTTGGTAAATTTAATGGTGTTGACCGCGCCGATCTTCTTTGCCGATTTATGCAGTGAATCGAGAAAAGGCATCACCGCTTCCTTATAGGGAATGGTAACATTAAGGCCTTTTAATTCAGGGTTATTCTTTATGAGGGAAGGGAATTCCTCTATAGTTTTAAGATCGAAATTCACATAGGAATACGGTAAGTCCAAGCTCTCGAATTTGGAACTGAAATAGTTCCGAGAGAATGAATACTCAATATCTTTTCCAATCAATCCGAATTTATGCACGGCCTTTACGTGATTTTTGTCCATACCATTCGAGTGCCAGTACAATCAGTATCCCGAAAATAACGTAAGCGATTGCTACAAATGTGGTCGTATCAATTCCTGGTATGAATCGTTCATAATTTTCAATGATTTTATTTCCGGTGGAATCAAGTGCAACCGATCCATTCGGGTCCAGCTTATAGATCGTATTTTTCCATGGCCAGAGTACGCCAAGGGAACCGATGATAAAGCCCATCAGTACTGAAAGTGTGAAATTCCGGAAGTATTTCAGTACATAATTCAAAATATGCGAGAAAGTAACCAGTCCGGCCAAAGACCCAAGGGTGAAAACAACAAGAACGGCCAGCATTCTCATGCGTTCAGGGTCGGAAGTGAAACTGAAATCGCCCCCAAACATTTCAAAGATAGTATCGTATAATGCATTAACAGAATCGACCAACAATAAGACATAATTTCCCAGAAGAATAAGAATAAAAGATCCTGAAAAACCCGGAAGTGTCATGCCTGAAACACTTATCATTCCGCAGAAGAAAACAAAAACCAAATTGTCATTTTCGCGTGCCGGATCAAGAAAACTGATACTTATTCCGACCAATGCCCCCAGAACCAGGCCCAAATAAGTTTTTGAATTCCAGTAGCGAAAGTCCTTACTGATATAATAAATCGATCCGATCATCATTCCGAAGAAAACACTCCAGACGTACAGTTCATAATGTCTAATCAGGTAATCCAGCAGTTGGGAAACACTGAAATAACTGACGATCATTCCTAAGAACAGAAGTACAAGGAACTGTCCGTTAATATATTGGTAGAAGCTTTTGAACCGGCCATTGAACAATAACTTGACGGCCTTGCCATTTAATTTCTGAAGGGAATAAATGAATTCTTCATAGAAACCTGCTACAAAGGCCACCACACCACCTGAAACACCGGGAACCTTGTTCGCAGCACCCATACCGAGGCCTTTAATAACCAGAAAGAACTTGTCTTTAAATGATCTGGGCTGCCTCATCTGCTATTCTGGTTTTTGTTTCCCAA
>JABDPU010000263.1 GCA_013042625.1 Flavobacteriaceae bacterium
TCTTGGCGGTGATTACCCACCAGAATAATAGAACAAAAAAGATGAAAAATATGAGTAAGGAGATCATAGGATAGATTTCTATTCCCGTAATGGACTCCATATGATTTTTAACAAATTTCAACATGGCAATTAGTTTTTAAATGTTACTTCCTCTCCTTCTGTATCGACTTTAATATCGGTACCGAGTCGTTGCAGATAAGCGATTAGAGCTACGATCTCACGATTTTTCATTTCAACAAAGCCTTCACCGCCAGCCTGCTTATCTGCTTCATAGCTTTCGGCAAAATCAGGATCGGTATACAGGTTCTCTTCAATTTGAGCTCCCTGTTCCAGCATGCTCTGTTGTGCATTCGTGATGTCTTCTTCGGAATAAGGAACGCCGAGTTTAACCATGACCTGCATTTTCTTCTCGGTCAACGATTTATCTAACTCACTTCTTATCAACCATTGGTAAGCCGGCATGATGGAACCGGGCGATGTGCTTTGCGGATCATACATATGATTGAGGTGCCAGTTATCGGAATACTTCTTACCAATACGATGAAGATCCGGTCCGGTTCTTTTACTACCCCAAAGGAATGGATGATCGTAAACAAACTCCCCGGCTTTCGAATATTCGCCGTAGCGTTCAACCTCAGAACGGAATGGCCTGATCATCTGCGAGTGACAGGCATTACATCCTTCTCTTATGTAAATGTCGCGTCCTTCCAATTCAAGTGGGGTGTAAGGTTGCACACTTGAAATTGTTGGAATATTTGATTTGACCATAATAGTAGGTATGATCTGAACAATACCACCAATAAGGATAGCGATAGTTGCGAGGACGGTAAGCTGAACGGGTCGTCTTTCCAACCAGGTATGGAAGGCCTCTCCTGCAACACGGCGTTTAGAAACTCTTGTAAGAGCAGGCGCTTCAGCCAATTCATCGGTTACACTGCTACCAGAACGTACGGTTGCAATGATGTTATAAACCATTACCAGAATACCAACAACATAAAGGGTACCTCCAATGGCACGCATCCAGTACATTGGCATAATCTCGGTAACGGTTTCAAGGAAGTTACCATATACCAGGGTTCCGTCAGGGTTGAATTGTTTCCACATACTGGCTTGTGTAAATCCGGCCACATACATCGGCAAGGCATACATTATAATACCAAGGGTGCCTATCCAGAAATGCATGTTCGCCATTCCAACAGAATGCAATCTAGTTTTGAATAACTTCGGAATCAGCCAGTAAATCATACCGAATGCAAGGAATCCGTTCCAGGCCAGCGCACCAACGTGAACATGGCCGATAATCCAGTCGGTGAAGTGCCCGATGGCATTAACGTTTTTTAATGATAACATAGGTCCTTCGAAGGTCGCCATACCATAACCGGTAATTGCAACCACCATAAATTTCAATACAGGATCGGTTCTCACTTTATCCCATGCACCACGCAAGGTTAGTAGTCCGTTTATCATTCCCCCCCAGGATGGCATAATAAGCATTACCGAAAACGCAACACCTAAATTTTGTGCCCATTCAGGAAGTGCTGTATAAAGCAAGTGGTGTGGTCCGGCCCAGATATAAATAAATATCAATGACCAGAAGTGAACTATGGAAAGTCTGTATGAGTAGACAGGTCTGTTCGCGGCTTTAGGCACAAAATAATACATAAGGCCTAAGAACGGTGTTGTCAGGAAGAATGCTACTGCATTATGGCCATACCACCATTGAACCAGGGCGTCCTGAACACCGGCATAAACCGAATAACTCTTAAGTGCGCTTACCGGTAATTCCAGACTATTGAAAATATGCAGTACGGCTACAGTTATGAAAGTGGCTAAGTAAAACCATAAAGCCACATACAGGTGACGCTGTCTTCTCTTAAGAATGGTTCCTATAAGGTTCCATCCGAAGACCACCCAAATCGCTGCAATGGCAATATCGAAGGGCCACTCCAGTTCGGCGTATTCCTTGGAAGTTGTAAAGCCAAAGGGGAGGGTTAATGCGGCTCCAACAATAATGAGCTGCCAGCCCCAGAAATTAATATTACTCAAGGCATCACTAAACATCCGTGCTTTTAACAATCGCTGCGATGAATAATAAATACCCGCAAAAGTGGCATTACCCACAAATGCAAAGATCACGGCATTGGTATGCAATGGTCTTAAACGCCCGAAACTCAGCCAGGATATCCCGTCTGTAAGATTGGGAAAAATAAACATAAATGCCAGTAACAGGCCGACAAGCGTTCCGACTACACCCCATAAAATGGTTGCATAGACGAATTTCTTAACTATTTTGTTGTCGTAGTAGAACTGTTGGACTTCCATAGTATTATAATTAGTCTTTGTTGGTTTCTATAGATTTATCTGATTTGTCTTTGACGAGTTCGTCTTCGAAAAGCATTCGAACGGAAGGTGTATAGCTGTCATCATATTGCCCTCTTCTTACGGCGATTATGAATGCAGCAAAGAAAACAATAGCCACAATAATGCTTATTGCCAATAAAATATAGATAACACTCATACCTGATTGAAGTATCGGTCCAAATTTATACTCATCATTATTTTCATAATATGATTTTTATCATGTTACAGCTTATTTCTTTTAACCAATCTCCTCCCGACATAGTTGGTTGCCACTGTTGTGAATACCACAATACTAATTGAACTCAGAGGCATAAGTATTGCGGCAATGACAGGCTCTAGTCGCCCGGTCACCGCGAAATACAATCCGATTATGTTATAAAGAAATGAAAAGAAAAAGCTCCATTTGATAATTTTAATTGCAGATTTTGATGCGGAAAGAAAGGCATCAATATGGTTGAAAACCGATGCATCCAGAATCGCATCACATGCAGGAGAGAAAACGTTTATGTTTTCGGAAACAGCAACACCAACGTCACCTTGTGCCAATGCCCCTGCATCATTCAAACCATCGCCAATCATCATGATTCTCGAACCTTCTTTCTGATGGAAGGCAATGTATTCCAACTTATCTTCAGGTTTCTGATTGAAAATAAGTTTTGTTGAAGTGGGAAGTAATTTCTCCAGATTTTTTCTTTCCCCTTCATTATCACCTGAAATAACGGCCAGGTGATAGTCATCCCTCAAACTGTTAAAGAGTCGAGATAATCCTTCCCTATAGGAGTTGAAAAAGGTAAATTTCCCTTTGTACTTATTATTAGAACTGATATGCACCTCTGTATTGAGCTCTTCCATATCATCTTCAATACCTACATACTCGGCCGATCCCACTTTCATCAAGGATCGATCATGGCTGGCTTCAATGCCCAGTCCCGGGGTTTCATTATATGAACTTAAGCTTACTATGTCCTGTGCCTCGAGCATGTCATAAAGCGATCTTGACAGGGGATGATTTGAGCCTCTCAGGGTACTTTTCAGAAGCTTTTCCTCTTCAGAACTTAATTCAATTCCATCATAGAATGCTTCACTTTTATTATTGGCCGTAATGGTTCCGGTCTTATCAAAAATAATGGTGTCTATGGTCGATAGCTGCTCAATGACGCTCGCATTTTTCAGGTAGAATTTAAGTTTACCAAAGATCCGCAAAAGATTGCCATATGTAAATGGAGCAGAAAGAGCTATTGCACAGGGACATGCGATAATTAGCACGGCTGTCACAACATTCATCACTTTGGAAGGATCATAGAACATCCAGAACAGACCTGAAACAAATGCGATCAA
The DNA here is from genome assembly GCA_013042625.1 of Flavobacteriaceae bacterium. Classification (GTDB taxonomy): domain Bacteria; phylum Bacteroidota; class Bacteroidia; order Flavobacteriales; family Flavobacteriaceae; genus SHLJ01. The sequence goes on from JABDPU010000263.1 coordinate 3,700, forward strand.
CAAGATCACCCTGGTAAAGTGTTTACTCAGTTTGTCCGTCAGGTTGGCAAATAAAGCCTCCTTGTCCTTTTTAAAAACGTCATTACTCCAGAGCTGGGTCAGATAACTTTGCTCAACGGTTTTTAATGTTTCAATTTCAATCACACCAGAAATCTGTTTACCACCGGCATAGAGTTTGTCACCTGATTGTTTCATGACCGGGACAGATTCACCAGTCACAAAACTATAGTCGATCATGGCATCACCCTTTATAAGAATAGCATCAACCGGAATCAATTCTTGATTTCGAATTAAAAGGCGGTCGCCTTCAACGATTTCATAAACCTGGATAGGTGTTTCATTTCCGTCTTCAATCTTCGTGATTGCAATAGGGAAGTATGACTTGTAGTCTCTCTCAAATGACAGAAAGTTATAAGTCCGCTGTTGAAAGAATTTCCCGAGAAGCAGGAAGAAAACCAGGCCAGTCAGGCTATCGAAAAATCCGGATCCAAGGTCGAACATGATTTCAATGGTACTTCTCAGAAAGAGTACGAGTATGCCAAGAGCAATCGGGACATCAATATTGAGCAATCCAGATCGCAGGCCTTTATATGCCGATCGGAAATAGTCCTGGGCCGCATAGAATACCACTGGTAAACTATAGGCGAACATGATCCACCGGAATAAATGCTTGTATTTCTCCAGCCAGAATTCATTAACTTCAAAGTATTCGGGAAATGACAAAAACATCACATTTCCAAAGGCAAACCCGGCAATCCCCAGTTTATAAATGATCCTTCGATCTATTTTTTTCTTACCCGTTTCCAGGTTTTCAAGACTGATATAAGGTTCATAACCGATTGAACTGAGTAGAATAACGGCATCTTTTAAGGAGATTTTATCCGTTCTGTAGGTCAGCCTGACTGTTTTATTTCCGAAGTTGACTTGCGAATCAACGATTTCGGGATTGAGTTTATTCAGGTTTTCAAGAATCCAGATACAGGAACTGCAATGAATATGTGGAATATAAAGGGTGGCAATTTGAATGGTTTCGTCACCGAATTCGATCAATTTATCAATAATGTCCTCCTGTTCCAGAAAATCATATTTGCCATGGATTTCCGTAGGAATAGCTCCGGGTGATTGCTGAAGGTCGTAATAGCAGGTCAGCTCGTTCTCAGAAAAGATCTCATAAACCGTTTTGCAGCCGTTGCAGCAAAAGACCTTCTCATCAAAATTTATGCTGTTTTTATCACAGGGGTCACCGCAATGATAACAGGGTGTAAGACTCATTTCATTATTTGCTCAATTATACCGTTTGCAAAGGTTCCCAATTCATAATGCTAAAAGTATGATAATTGTCATGTTTTAACTAATTTTGGGGTACACACTAAACGAGCTATGAGTAAATGTGAGCAATGTATAATTAGACAGTTTAATACTCTCAAAGCATTGACCAAAGATGAATTGTTGAGGATTTCTGATTGCAAGACTTCTAAAGTTGTCAAGAAAGGGGAATTGATCTTTGAAGAAGGAGAAATCCTTAATGGAGTATACTGTATCAAGGAAGGTATATGTAAGCTTTCCAAGTTGAGCGCCAATGGAAAAGATCAGATCGTAAAACTGGTCGTTAAAGGCGATTTGTTAGGTCAGCGATCTGTAATCGGACAAGAGTCTGCGAATTTGAGCGCCACCGCCCTGAATGATATGGAGGTATGTTTTATTCCGAAGCGTGAAATAATAGCCGACCTTGAGAAGAACACCAGTTTTTCAATGGATGTCCTTAAGGACATGGCAAACGACCTTAAAGAGGCCGACAATATCATTGTGAATATGGCTCAGAAATCGGTAAAACAACGTTTAGCCGAGACCCTGGTCTATCTTTATGAGAACTTTGGAAGTGGTGAGGACGGAGCATTGAGTATTGTTTTATCACGAGAGGATTATGCCAGTATTGTTGGTACAGCCACTGAATCAGCAATTCGGGTTCTGTCTCAGTTCAAAAAGGAAGGATTGATCTCAACTTCTGGTAAACAGATAATCATTGAAGATCTCAACGGATTAAAACGCATCGAATAGATTACCGGATATCGCAATATATCCTGACTGAAAATAAAAAAGCCACTTAAATATTTAAGCGGCTTTTTCTATTCTTTTAATCCAGGTTAAAGACTTTGGTGTCCTTAAATGGAGAGATATCCAGGCTTTCCATCTTTACCCGGAATTCCTTCCATTTCTCATTGAAGAATCCGTTCGTTTGCCCCAGTGCTTCTTCCAGGGAGGCTTTAGCCTGATCCATCAAACGACGCTCAGTACTGCTTATACCATTTTGACGGCTTCCTGCATATCGCCCGGCTATGCCAATACGCTGGTTGACACTTGGGTCAGGATTCCTGGTAATACCCTGCCTCTTGTCTACTTTACCCAGATATAGGTCCAGGATTTCATCAATTGCCTTAGCTATATCTTTTGAGGCTTTAATCTCTTCCTTATATTTTTCTTTATCTAATTTAGACAAGCTGGCCCTATATTCACCTGAAATGTTCTTGCTTTGCACCAATTGCTTGACCGCATCAGCGGCAAGCTGCCGCATTTTTTCAACTTCCTTGGAGGCGGAATAGATCTCGTTAATTGCTGCTGTATTGACATCAATCCTGGGATCGCTTATTACCTTGATCATTTGTTCTGAAGTTTGATCTCCAAAATGTAGTACAACTTTGTAGGTCCCAGGTTTAACACCAACACCACCAGGTTCACGCGTCTGTTTCCTGATGCGTCGGGATGGGCGATCTGCACCTTTTTCATTCATGAACCAGGCCCATTTGTAAATCCCGGTTTCTTTTGGTGCCTTGCGTTTAAGGGTTCTTATATGACGGTCACCATCATAAATTTTCATGGTTAAGGAGTCCCATTTTACCTTTTTTTCTTTGACGTCGCTTTCACCATCATTTTCTTTCTTATCATCTTTTTTGGCCATTTCCTTCTTCTCAATTTGCACATAGTATTGCATCTGAGCACCATAACCCCTGTTTGTACCATTAAAAAGCGCATCACCACCAAACCTGGATCCCGTAGCCTGTTGAAAGGCAGCCTGAATGCCAGTAGGCGGTTCAAAAAGCTCTAGTTTATTGTTAAGTATTTGTTTATTGCCGGCAACTGCACGTAATGGCCTGATATCATCTAAAATCCAGAAGGCTCGGCCAAATGTTCCGATAACAAGGTCATGCTCCCTTGGGTGTATTACCAGGTCTTTTACGGAGACTGTCGGGAAACCTTCAGTCCATTTGTCCCATGAGTCACCTGCATCTATTGAATAGTATAGTCCGTCGTCTGTCCCCAGGAATAGGAGATTAGATTCAACAGGATCTTCTACAATAGCCAGGCAATAGCTGATCACATCATTCTGATCGACAATTCGTTGCCAGGTTTTACCGTAATCCTTCGTTCGGTAGGTGTAAGGCGTATAATTAAAACGCCTGTAATCATTGGCGATAAGAAGAGCTTCACCTTTGTTTTTCCCTGATGCTTTAATCTGTGGAATCCAGCTACCTGCAGGTAGCCCCTTAATATTCTTGGTTACATCAATCCAGGAATTCCCTCCATCGGTTGTATAGTGGACGCGGCCATCATCTGTACCAATCCACAACATATCTTTCTCAACTGGAGATGGTTCTATTACCAATATGGAACAATGGTTTTCCGCTCCGGTGGCATCCATGGTCAATCCGCCACTTTCGCTTTGTTTTTGTTTGTCCGGGTCGTTTGTCGTCAGATCACCGGAAATAATGGTCCATGTTTCTCCCTTATCAGTTGATTTATGAACGAACTGGCTTCCGAAGTAAATAGTATTATTATTAAACGGATCAATATTTATAGCTGAATTCCAGTTGAAACGCAGTTTTACATCGGGATCAGGGTGTGTTGGCCTGACCGTATAATTATTACCTGTTTGCCAATCATAGCGACTAACAAATCCCTGCTGACTCATCGACCAGCCATAACGAGAATCATCCCGGTCTGGTACAACATCAAATCCGTCACCAAATGAAATCTCCTGCCAGTACGAATTCCGAATACCCTGAGCACGCCAAACATAGGCCGGACCTCGCCATGAACCGTTGTCCTGCATTCCACCATAAACATTATACGGATATTCATTATCCACACTAACGTGATAAAATTGCCCGACCGGCAGATTGCCAATAAAGCGCCAGGTCTTTCCTCCGTCTTTAGTAATATTCATCCCACCGTCATTGCCATCGATCATGAACTGACCGTTCTCAGGATGTATCCACCAGGCATGATGATCGGGGTGAACACCGTTACTTACACCATAGGCCGGCATCAGTTGTTTAAATGATTTGCCACCGTCTTCCGATACATTTACGTAGGTAAAGATAGAGAAGACACGATTCTCATTTTCAGGATCGACATAGATTTCAGAATAGTAAAACGGTCGGTTACCTATATCATCATTATCATTTACTTTAAACCATTTATGACCGCCATCTGTACTCTTATAAAGCGCATTTTTCTTGGCTTCAACAAGCGCATAAATGATGTTAGGTTTATTCCTGGCTATTGCTATCCCGATTCGGCCTAAATCACCTTTTGGGAAACCATTCTCCGAAGTTACTTTCTTCCAGTTTTCACCACCGTCATAGGTGATATGCAAACCAGAGCCAGTGCCACCAGAATTAAAAAACCAGGGATCTCTTTTATGTTCCCATAATGCCGCGATCAGCTTATTGGGATTGTGCGGATCCATAATGAGATCTGCTACACCGGTTTTATTATTGGCGAACAGAATTTTATTCCAGGTTTTTCCGCCATCTGTTGTTTTAAAAACCCCGCGCTCGGGATGTTCTCCCCAGGGTGAACCAATGGCACCAACATAGACCACATCCGGATTGTCCGGATGGATTATGACACGATGAATATGCCTTGTTTTTTCAAGCCCCATAGATTTCCAGGACTTACCGCCATCGAGAGATTTAAAAACACCGTAACCGCCGTTCAAACTATTTCTGGGATTTCCTTCACCAGTCCCGACCCAAATAACACTTGGGTTGGATTGCTGAATGGCTACTGCACCGATTGAAGCCGTATCCTGGTCATCAAAGATCGGATCCCATTTAATACCCCCGGAATTGGATTTCCAAAGTCCGCCCGAAGCGGTTCCCACAACCATAACATCGGGATTATTAAGTACCACATCAATAGCAGTGACCCGGCCTGACATACCTCCCGGCCCTATGCTCCTGGGTTTCATGTTTTTTAAAATATCATTGGTAAGTTCCTGAGCCTGGACCATTGATAGACTTAGGAACAGTAGAATGGCTAGTTTTTTCATTCGAAGATTTTTAGTTGATTTTAGAAGTCACTAAAGTTAAACAAATCTCATATGAGAATTCTTAAAGCCGTGTTAAGGTGAGTAAGAAGAAATTTTAAAAAACCTTATTTTTACACAGCTATGAATAACAGATCCAAACGATCGGGATTTCTTTTCAAGCCTTATGCGGCTCCCGATCAATCACCTTTTAATAAATTATTGGAGATCTTTAAAGAACTGATCACCTATACCTCGGGCGATTTCGATGAGGCGATTGACTGGATGAGGGAGTTGGACAAAGAATATCAATTGACCACCGATGAATATACAATCGATGATTTTGTGGAGGACCTGAAGAAAAAGGGTTACATAAGGGAGGAGATGGATCCCGATGGAAATTCATCGGTCAGCATTACCGCTAAAACAGAGCGCGCCATCCGTCAACAGGCTCTTAATCATATTTTCGGAAAGATTAAAAGGAGTGGAGTGGGACAACATCGAAGTAAAGATACCGGGATGGGTGACGAGCACACAGGGGAATTCAGGTCATACAGATTTGGTGATTCCCTGGAAAAAGTATCCATGACTGAAAGTTTGAAAAACGCTCAGATCAATCATGGTATCGATTCCCTGGATCTTACAGAAGATGACCTGGTTGTAGAGGAGACCTTGCATAAATCTCAGATGAGCACGGTACTGATGATCGATATCAGCCATAGTATGATCTTATATGGGGAAGACCGGATAACACCGGCGAAGCGAGTGGCTATGGCACTGGCTGAGTTAATCACCACACGATACCCAAAAGACACTCTCGATATTCTGGTCTTTGGAAATGATGCCTGGCCAATTGCCATTAAAGACCTGCCATACCTGAAGGTTGGTCCTTATCATACCAATACGGTTGCAGGCTTAGAATTAGCTATGGATATTCTGAGACGGAAAAGACATACCAATAAGCAGATATTTATGATCACGGATGGGAAGCCAAGTTGCCTTCGTATGCCTGACGGTGAATATTATAAAAACAGTTTCGGACTGGATCCTCATATCGTTAACAAGTGCTATGCCGTAGCCAGGCAAGCCCGGAAATTACATATTCCGATCACAACATTTATGATTGCCAAGGATGAGTATTTGATGCAATTCGTCAGGGATTTTACATATGCTAACCAGGGCAAGGCGTTTTACACAGGATTAAAAGGACTTGGTGAAATGATTTTTGAGGATTACGAGACTAATAGAAAGAAAAGAATAAAAGGATAAAATGAGATTGACAGAACTTAAAACCTTAGGTGAATTAAAAAAAGCAGGTTATCAGAGTAAGAATATAAAGGATGAACTCAGAGATAACCTGATCGAAAATATAAAAAATGGGATATCCTCTTTTGAAGGTATACATGGTTATGAAGATACGGTCATACCCGAACTCGAACGTGCTATTCTTTCCAGGCATAATATAAACCTTCTTGGCCTTCGCGGACAAGCCAAAACGCGATTAGCGCGGCTGATGGTTAATCTGCTTGATGAGTATATTCCTGTGGTGGAAGGCTCAGAAATAAATGATGATCCCTTTAATCCATTGTCAAGGTATGCCAGGGAAAAACTTATGGCTCAGGGTGATAATACGCCGATAAGCTGGTTGCATAGAGAAGAACGATTTGCTGAAAAATTAGCCACACCTGATGTGACCATAGCTGACCTGATTGGCGATGTTGACCCTATTAAAGCTGCAAATCTCAAACTGAGTTATGCGGATGACCGAGTCATTCATTACGGAATGATCCCAAGGGCAAACCGGTCGATATTTGTAATTAATGAACTTCCTGACCTTCAGGCGAGAATCCAGGTAGCCTTGTTCAATATACTTCAGGAAGGTGATATACAGATCCGGGGATTTAAATTAAGATTGCCTTTAGATATACAGTTTGTCTTTACCGCTAATCCGGAAGACTATACAAACAGGGGCAGTATTGTAACGCCCTTAAAAGACAGAATAGGTTCGCAGATTCTGACCCATTATCCGGACGACATTGAAACGGCCAAGAAAATAACAAAACAGGAATCTGAACTTGTTGGGAGTCAGAAGCAACATGTTCATGTACCTGAACTGGCGAAAGACCTGCTGGAACAAATCAGTTTTGAAGCGAGAAAGAGCGAGTATGTAGATGCGAAAAGCGGAGTTAGTGCACGGATGAGTATAACGGCCTATGAGAATCTTTTGAGTACGGCTGAGCACAGGGCGCTGAAAGCCGGTGATGATTTTACCTCGGTGCGATTGAGTGATTTTATCGGTGTGATTCCGGCTATAACAGGAAAGATTGAATTGGTTTATGAAGGCGAACAGGAAGGTGCTGATTTTGTTGCAAATACACTTATTGAGAACGCCATTCAAACCTTATTTCCGAGTTACTTTCCGAAGATTGAGAAATTAGAGAAGCAGGATGAAGATGGTCCCTATGATGAGATAGTCAGTTGGTTTTTTGAGGGCAGTGGCTTTGAATTGCATGATGATATAGCTGACGAAGATTACAGGGCTGAACTGGATTCCATTCCTCCTTTGGATAAACTCATCGATGAATTTCAGTCGGAGACAGATAAGAAAGATCTATATTTCTTAAAAGAATTTGTGCTGTGGGGACTGGTTCAGTTTAAAAAACTCAGTAAACACCGATATTCAAAAGGCATACAGTTTAAAGACCTCTACGGAAGTTATATCAGCGGTTTATAAATCTCTCAGATTTATTCTTTAATCATCTTTATACCATTCCATGGAGCGGTAAATGCTCGGCCAGGGCAGTATGAAATACCATACAATCTGCCATTCTTTAAATATCCTGAATGATAATAGGTATAAGTATTATCGGAGGTGGAAAAAGCGAAATATATATCATCCCATTCCGTGTTGATAAGGCCTTCGGAAATCGGACTTCCATAAAAGCTGCCTTCTAATTTCTTTTCCTGAATTGATGTTATCTCGAAAGACTGATAATACCCTTCGGCATCGGGACTGGGCCTGAGATCAATGGTCCAAGATCCAATTAATTCCGTTTGACGATCTGGATTATCAGTTTGTGAAAAAGCAGACATTGAAATCGAGAGGAAAAACAGGAGAGAGATTTTGATTGATTTCATGACGGTAGTAAAATTTATTCTATTTATTAAAACTCAAAAGGTGATTTGATATTGTTATTACAGCACTCAATTATCTTTTCAATTCTTTTTTGACGAGTGGCTTCACGCTTAGCCTGCTTTAGCCAGGACAGGTAGGACTTTCGATATCCGCGGGAAAAATTTTGATAGTTCTCGAAGGCCACTGGATTTAAATCGAATTCTGTTTGAAGGTCTTCCGGAATAATGCCTTTTTCTACATCATCCATATAAGTCCAGGCACCATTTTCCTTTGCGATTTCAATCAGTTTGAGTCCGCTTTCATGCATGAGTCCTGCTTCCATCAATTCTGCCACATGCCTTTTATTAAGCGCACTCCAGGCTCCTTTTGGGTTTCTCTTGCAGAAGTATTGCTTGCGTTTCCCACTACCAAGGCTTTTTACGGTGGAATCTATCCAGCCAAAACAAAGTGCCGTTCGTACAGCTTCTTCCCATCGCATGCTTGGGATTTTGGTTTCCAGCTTGTAAAATATCAGGTAGACACCTTTGGAACGATCGTGATTTTGTAACAACCAATCGTACCAGTCGATATCCCGTTCAAAATACAACTCTGGCTTATCCTCCATTTAGGATTCCGGTTAATTTTTCCCAGGCCTGGTCATGAGCCTTTTTATTGGCATCACTGGCATCCATCTGAG
>JABDPU010000269.1 GCA_013042625.1 Flavobacteriaceae bacterium
TTAAAAGGGAGGGGCGCAATTACCCTTGGTTTAGAGGACCTGTTTAATGAATCAGATTTCAGCGTAAGGACAAACTTTCTGGATCAAAACAGTTCTAACTTCAGCAATCTTGATAACAGGCTCTTCAAGCTTGGCTTCCGCTACTCCTTCGGAAACACCAAATTGAGCACTACAGATGCCGACTTAGATTTCGACGAACGCAAAAGACTCGGAGAACGCAACTAAGGCCTTAGTCCTGCCATTCTGCGATGAACAAATTGGTATCCCTGGTACCACCATTATTCCTGTTTGAAGAAAAGATCAACTTTTTACCGTCATTAGAAAATACCGGGAAAGCATCAAAAGTTTCACCGTGGGTCACCCTTTCCAGATTCTTACCGTCGAGGTCAATCATGTAGAGGTTAAACGGGAATCCTCTTTCAGCCTCAAAATTTGAAGAGAACAAAATCTTTTCGCCCTTGGGATGAAAAAACGGGCTCCAGTTTGCATTGCCGAGATTTGTTAACTGACGCAGGTCACTGCCATCGGCATTGCAGATGAACAACTCCATATTGGTTGGTTGAACTAAGCCTTCGGCCAGTAGATCCTTATATTCTTTGATTTCTTCTTCCGTTTTCGGACGCGAAGACCTGAAGATTAATTTTGTTCCATCGGGCGAGAAGAAAGCACCGCCATCATAACCCAATTCATCTGTAATTTGTCGTTTATCAGAACCATCAATGTTCATAGTCCAGAGCTCAAGATCACCAGTCCGCATGGATGTAAAAACGATCTTATCACCTTTAGGAGAGACTGTAGCTTCGGCATCATATCCCGGCTCTGTTGTTAATTGACCCGTAATATTCCCCTGGAGATCGGCAACAAAAATATCATAGCTCTCATAAATAGGCCAAACATATTTTCCCTCACGGCGCAAAGGCGTTTCCGGACACTCGTCACCACCCAGATGGGTCGATCCATAGACAAATTGTTTATTGCCAGGCAAGAAATAGGCACATGTGGTTCGGCCTTTACCAGTACTAATCATAGGTGGCCTTATACTATCGAAGGTTTCATCTGCATTCATCAGGAACATCTGGTCGCACTCTAAACCCCATTGTGTGTTATTAGACTGAAAAATAATCTGCTTGTCATCAAAACTCCAGTAGGCTTCTGCATTATCCCCTCCGAAGGTAACCTGGCGCAGTGATTTAAAATGCTTTTCTTCGGGGTAGATAAGTGATGTTTGTTGTTCTGCAGAGACTTCTTTTTCCACAGATGTATTGTTGGCTGGCTCTTCTTCGGTTTTATCATTTTTACAGGATACGAATGCCAGGAGAAATAAAAGAGCGCAAATGTATTTCATGAGAGACATAATTAGTAATTTTGCGCAAAAATAAGACATATACTATGAAACATATATCTCTGATCGTAATTTTTCTGACGCTGGCAGGATGTAAAAAAGAATACACGCCTGAGAATAAAATGAAAGAAGATGTAGTCTACCTGGCCGATGATGCCCTGGAAGGACGTCAAACCGGAACTGAAGGTGAGAAAAAAGCTGCCGAATATCTTGAAAACCGCTTCAAGGAAATCGGACTGGAACCCAAGGGAACAGAGGGGTATTTCCAGGACTTTTCTTTCAAACCAAAAACCGATCCCCACAAAGAAGTGGAGTTTGAAATAAATCCTTCTGACAGCACCATTACAGGAAGAAACATTTTAGGGTATTTCGACAATAAAGCAGACCAAACCATTGTAATAGGGGCGCATTATGACCATTTAGGATATGGAGGCGACGGCTCGCTTTATCGTGGCGAAGAAAAAGCCATCCACAATGGAGCAGATGATAACGCAAGTGGAGTAGCGGTAATGTTAAACCTTGCGGCTAAACTCAAAGAATCGAATAAGGGGAACAACTATTTATTCATGGCCTTTTCGGGGGAGGAAATGGGGTTGTTGGGATCAAACTATTTCAGTAAGAACCCGACCATCGACTCTAAAAAGATCAATTATATGATCAACCTGGATATGGTTGGACGTTTAAAGCAAGACAGCACACTTGCGGTTTATGGCGTTGGGACTTCTCCTATTTTTAAGCAGGTTTTAACGGCAAGCAACGATCGCTTCAAACTAGTTGAAAACGAATCCGGAGTCGGACCATCAGACCACACTTCTTTTTACCTGATCGATGTTCCTGTATTGCACTTCTTTACTGGTCAGCATGAAGATTATCACAAACCAGGTGATGATTCCGATAAGATCAATTACGAAGGTATGGAAGCAATTTCAGACTATATTGTTGACCTGGTTATAGACTTGGATGACAATGGAGAATTGGCATTCAGAACCACAAAGAACGAAAGCGAAGAAGTCCCTCGATTTAGAGTAGGACTAGGCGTAATCCCCGATTACCTGTTTGATGGCGAGGGCATGCGTATCGATGGTGTAAGTGAGGACAAACCCGCGAAAAAGGCTGGTTTACAAAAAGGCGACATTGTGGTTAAGTTAGGTGACAGCACCATTGTTGACATGATGAGCTATATGCGAGCACTTTCTGTTTTCGGAGAAGG
>JABDPU010000284.1 GCA_013042625.1 Flavobacteriaceae bacterium
TGCGCCTCCATTCAGCATACCATAATCGGTATTGTCATGGATAAACTCAGAATGGCATCTAAACAAACAGGAATTAAGTCTATCGCCATTGGTGGAGGTGTTTCCGCTAATTCGGGAATCAGGGAAACTCTAAAGGAGACAGAAGAAACATTAGGTTGGAAAACCTTTATTCCAAAATTTGAATACACCACTGATAACGCAGCGATGATTGCGATTGTTGGCTACCTGAAATATCTTCAGAAGGATTTTGCCAGCCAGGACGTTTCATCTTCCGCCAGGTTAAAATTTTAGTATGGCATACAATGAAGAATTGGCTATAAGGATAAGAGCGCAAATCGGACTCTATAAAGAGGACTTTACAGAGAAAAGGATGTTTGGCGGACTGGTATTTCTTTTCAAAGGTAAAATGACCGTTGGCATTGTAAAGGAAGACCTTGTTGTGCGCGTTGTTGCTGGTAAAATAGAGGGTGAATTGGCCAGGGAATTTGTCAGGCCCATGGATTTTACTAAGAAGCCGATGAAAGAATTCATATATGTTTCTCCCGAAGGTCTTCCGAATGAAGAAATACTACTTCATTATATTGAATTAGGCCTTGAGCACGCCAAAACAAAACTCTAGTTGTTAAAATATCTGTTGATAATCTTGAAAGGGTTGATGTTATCATGACTGATAATTGACTTAATTGCGCTTTAATTAAATAAACCGCAAATGAGACTACTGACTTGCCTATTGGTTCTTTTTATATGGACCAGCAGCCCCGCACAAAAAAAACTGAAGAAACAACTCGATTCGATTGACACTACAGAAAAAGCTGAAAAGTTTTTGAAACAATTCAAAAGCAGAAACAGTAAAATCATCACTTTTAACGAAGAAAAACACAAGACCCGTTTAGCGAAGGAAGTGCTCAAGATGGGACAAGGCGGAACCAAGGTTATCCGGAATGAAATTGAGAATATTCATTATAAGGTGGTCGATAAGAAAAGTATCCCTTATTATAGGGTTAGTTATATCATGCTTAATGGAAAAAGCATGGATCAGGGCGATATCAACAGGTTGAGGCCGCTTCTTGTCCAGGAAATCGAGAATGGGACGCCCATTGAAAAACTGGCTCAACGCTATTCCATGGATCAAAATGCAAACAGAGGTGGTGATAGTGGATGGATTACTACAGGTGATATGCTTCCGGAGTTTGAAGAGCAAGTCATGAACAGTAATTATGCTATGGATGATGTTTTTACTGTTGATGTCCAATCGAACCAATGGTACTATGTGGTCAAGAAAACCTATGAGCAGAAACAAATCAGGGAAGTTAAGGTTTTAAAGGTGGTTGAAAGCAAAAAGTAATGCAACTGTTTTATCATCCTGAATTGAATTCGACCGATTCCGAATTTTCCATCCCTAAGGAAGAAAGTCGGCATATTGTTAAAGTTCTCAGGCTGAAAACAGGTGACCAAATTCATTTCACCAACGGTCAAGGTTGGTTATTTAACTGCACTCTGATAAGTGCCAATGAGAAGAAATGCATCCTCAGTGTGGACCAGGCTCATTACAAGGATCCAAGAAGTATCCGGCTGCACATGGCTGTGGCACCCACCAAAATGAATGATCGCTTCGAGTGGTTCCTTGAGAAAGCCACCGAAATAGGAATTGAAGAAATCACTCCCATTATCTGCGCGAACAGCGAAAGAAAACAGATTAAAATAAACCGGATGCAGCGAATCATTGAATCTGCGCTGAAACAGTCGCAGCAACTACATATTCCTGTAATTAATGAGCAGAGAAAATTCACCGATTTCATTCAGTCTGAAGTGAATGGGCAAAAATTCATCGCGCATTGCATGAATGGGATTAGGACGGAATTGAAAAATTCCATTAGCAGTGAATCACAAATAACAATCTTAATCGGTCCGGAAGGAGATTTCAGTGTTAAAGAAATTGAAATGGCTTTGGAGCATGGATTTAAACCTGTAAATTTGAGCAACAACAGGCTTAGAACCGAAACAGCTGCAATTGTAGCTTGTCATACCATAGCCCTGAATTATGATTAAATCATATCTTTCATTAGTACTTTTTTTTACAGCAATGATTTGCTCCGGACAGGACCTTGCCATTCTAAAATATAATGGCGGTGGAGACTGGTATAGCAATCCAACTGCCCTACCCAATCTTATTGAATTTTGCAATGCTAATATCAATACCAAAATTAGTGCTCAGCCCGAAACTGTAGAAGTAGGAAGCGTCGATATTTTTCAATATCCCTTTTTACATATGACTGGACATGGGAATGTATTTTTCAATGAAGATGATGCTCAAAATCTACGAAATTACCTGTTATCGGGTGGCTTTATCCACATCGACGATAATTATGGAATGCAACCCTATATAACAGAAGAGTTAAAGAAGGTATTTCCCGATAAGGAGCTCATAGAATTACCCTCATCACATCCAATCTTTAGCATTGTATATAGCTTTCCCCAGGGATTACCAAAGATACACGAACACGATGGCAAAAGGCCACAAGCTTTTGGTTTGTTCGAGGGTGATCGCCTGATCTTGATTTTTACCTTCGAATCTGACCTGGGAGATGGCTGGGAAGATCCTGAAATCCATAATGACCCTGAAGAAGTGCGGTTAAAGGCACTCAAAATGGGTGCAAACATCATCAAATATGCTTTCGAGTATTGATGGGAAAAACAGGTTTTTATAATTCAAAATTCAATCAAAGATCCTTCCCTATTGCGGTTATTACCGATCATGTCACCAGTGACCGGAATATAGGTAGCCTGTTCAGAATATGTGATGCATTTGGGGTTAAGGAGCTTATTATCTGTGGGCTATCTGAAGGCCTGGGCAGGAAAGGCAGGCAAACATCCAGGTCCACCGAAAATTACGTCAGCCACGAATATCATGACGATACTTTAACCAAAATAAAAGAACTTCAAACTGCCGGATATAAGATTATCAGCCTTGAAATCACCGAGGAAAGTATACCCTTGCATATGTATAAAGTTCCATTAAATAAGCCTCTCGCATTGGTAATTGGGGACGAACGTTATGGGGTGAGTGATGCGGTTTTAAGCATCTCGGATGATGTAGTACATGTAGAGATGTATGGCCAAAACAGCAGTATGAATGTGGTGCAGGCAACAAATGCAGCACTTTATGAGTTGACGCGCCAGTTGCATTAAAGGTTTTGTTATATTTAAACGATGAAATCAAACACGATCACCAGGGGGATTTTAAACGCGTTGGCCATTTTAGCGGGCCTTGTATTATTACTCTATTTCCTTTTTCTGATCAGGTCGGTGATTGTGTATATTGCTATAGCAGCAGTGTTGTCGCTGGTTGGCCGGCCCATTGTGCTGTTCCTGAGACGTCGACTTAAATTCAATAATACCTTAGCCGTTATTACAACGATGATACTCTTTATCGCTATCCTGGCTGGGTTAATTTCATTATTTATTCCATTGGTGGCAGAGCAAAGCAGAAACCTTTCCCTGCTTAATATGGAAGAGCTGCAGCGTAATATTGAAAACCTTTACAGGGAAATCGTTACCTATTTCGAATTGAATCGAATCGATATCGAAGAATCGATCAAGGAATCCGGGTTCCTTCAAAATATAGACTATTCGGTGATTCCCGACTTTCTGAATTCGCTGGTCAGCGGACTGGGAAGTTTTAGTATCGCCTTATTCTCGGTTTTGTTTATTGGCTTCTTTTTTCTGAAGGACAGTAAATTGTTTGAAGATGGGATTCTGACCTTTGTACCCGACCGGAATGAGTTGAGGGTACAGAAATCTATCAATAAGATCAAAGATCTTTTATCAAGGTATTTTGTTGGCCTTATTTTTCAGATTTTGATTCTCTTTGTTATTTATACGACGGTCCTTCTCATCTTCGGAATAAAAAATGCAATTGTAATCGCCTTCCTTTGTGCCATGCTAAACCTCATCCCCTATGTTGGACCGCTGGTTAGCTTTTTCCTAATGATGTTATTGACCATGTCAAGTAATATCGATCAGAGTTTTAGCCAGGTAATTTTACCCACCACTATCTATGTCATGATCGGTTTCATTTTCGCTCAACTGGTGGATAATTTTTTCAGTCAGCCTTTTATCTTTTCAAGGAGTGCAAAATCCCATCCACTTGAAATCTTCCTTGTAATTTTAATCGCGGGAATTGTTTTTGGGGTTGTCGGACTGATCATTGCAGTTCCCACTTATACAGCCATAAAAGTGATTGCCAAGGAATTCCTTTCAGACAATAAAATTGTAAAGCGGATCACAAAAGACCTGTAATTCTTCCTTGAATACTAAATTGCTTAATAAAGACATTCAGGAATTTATCAATGCTCATCTTGATAGTAATCCATTTGATCTGACCCTTAAACACAGGGAATTTAATGGCGTTTCCATGAGTGAAATTGCCGAACAGATCGATTCCAAAAGACGAATAAAGGATAAATTACCCACCTGGTTCAAAGCTGATAGCATCCTATATCCCAATAAATCCCGATTACAGCAATCCTCTTCGGAAATCACTGCCAGGCATAAATGTGAGCTGGTCTCAGGAACAAGCATAATTGATATCACAGGAGGCTTTGGTGTAGACTGTTTCTACCTGGCCAAATCGTTCACGGACGTTTATTACTGCGAACAGGAAGAGGAACTCCATAATGTAGCTGTACACAATTTTGAAGTCCTGAAAGCTAAAAATATAAAAGCCTTCAACGATGATGGACTCGATGTTCTTAAGAATTCAAAAATGCACTTCAACTGGATATATGCTGATC
>JABDPU010000292.1 GCA_013042625.1 Flavobacteriaceae bacterium
AGCAGTGGACAAGGCCAAATTGCGGTATATCCCAGGTCATGGATATAATCGATATGATTGATAATTCCCTTAATATCCCCACCATGGCGTTTATAATCGTGATTGCGATCAATACCTGTTTGTTTTAAATTTTCGAAGGAATCATTGGCTGGGTCTCCGTTTGAAAATCGGTCAGGGGTAATCAGGAAAATAGCATCGGAGCTATCAAATCCCACGAAATCGCCTGCGTTATTATCACGTTTTTTCAGTTCATAGGTATGTGCCTTTTCAGAACCATCATTAAATTTAAAAGCAATATCAAACTTACCTGCTTTGGTTCTCTCTGAGATCTCAAGATCAATAAAGAGATAATTCTCACTACGTGCCCGGTGAACTTCTTTTAGTTCAATCCCGGGATAATCAATACTCACATTTGCCGATCCGATTTTATTCTCATGTATCATTAATTGCAGGAACTGATCATTAAATCCTATCCACCAGTTTGGGGGTTCCACTCTTTGAAGACTTGAATTAGTTACTTCTTGCGGAACACCAGAATCTGTTTGTTTTTGATTTTCCATATTACACGAAAAGAAAATAGTTAAAAAGAAAAAAGTAATAAGAAGTGATATTATATCAGGCAATTTTAACATGATCATTCGGTTGTATAGACACTACTTTGTTATTAACTTCAATTTCCAGTTCCTTTTCTCCATCCAGTTCAAATTGGGTCTCTTCATGATTTACAACTACTTTCAAAATTTGACCGCGGAAGTTGATTTTAAATGAAAATGATCTCCAATGCCGTGGTATGCTCGGACTAAAAGACAGTCGTCCGTTATGAATACGCAATCCACCAAAACCTTCTACTATGCTCATCCATGTGCCTGCCATCGATGTGATATGCAGGCCTTCATGAACCTCCCTGTTATAATCGTCCAGGTCGAGTCTTGAAGTCCTCAGATAAAATTTATAGGCCTGCTCGATTTTATCGAGACCTGCCGCCAGGATACTATGAACGCAAGGTGACAATGAACTTTCATGAACAGTGAAAGGCTCGTAGAAATCATAATGCCTTTTGAGTTCCTCCCTTGTAAAATGGTCTTCGAAGAAATAAAATCCCTGGAGCACATCGGCCTGTTTTATATAGGGTGACCTGAGAATCCTGTCCCAGGACCAGAATTGATTAATCGGTCTCTGGTTTTTATTCAGATGTTCTACTGTTATCAATTCTTTGTCAAGAAATCCATCCTGCTGAAGATACACCTTGTATTCCTCAGAGTATGGGAAATAGAGATTTTCAGCTACTGCCTTCCACTCCTGCATCTCTGCCTCAGAGAGCTTGGCTTTGTTCATTACCCTGGTGTAATCGGTATCATATGATTCTTTAACTTTCTGAATATTTTCGAGGGCGTAACTAATGCACCACTTCGCAATATAATTTGTATACCAGTTGTTATTGACATTGTTCTCATATTCATTCGGCCCTGTTACACCAAGGATCACATATTGATTCTTTTCTTTTGAAAAAGTCGCCCGCTGAATCCAAAATCGAGCAATAGCAATAAGTACTTCCAGACCTTTCTCCGGGATATAAGAATAATCACCTGTGTAACGGTAATAATTATAAATAGCGAAGGCTATAGCACCATTTCTATGGATCTCTTCAAAGGTAATTTCCCATTCATTATGGCATTCTTCTCCATTCATGGTCACCATAGGATACAGGGCAGCCCCATTTTTAAATCCTAATTTATCAGCATTCTCTATGGCCTTTTCTAGATGGTTATACCTGTATGTCAGTAAATTTCTCGCCACATGCTGATCCTTTGTAGCCATGTAAAAGGGTATACAATAAGCTTCGGTATCCCAGTACGTACTTCCGCCATATTTCTCACCGGTAAAACCTTTCGGACCGATATTCAACCGTGCATCTGTTCCGAGATATGTCTGGTTGAGATGGAAAATATTGAAACGGATTCCTTGCTGACCTTTAATATCGCCTTCGATAGTAATATCTGCCATATCCCAAATGTCCTTCCAGGCTTGCTTCTGTTCATTTAATAAAGCATCAAATCCCAAAGTCTTCACTTGGCTCAATGCCACTTTTGCAGCTGACACCAATTCGTATTTATCGTGATTCCTGTCAACTGTATAGCCCCCATACTTGATTAGTTTGACGGTTTGTCCTTGTGGAACATTCACGGTATAATTAAAAATAACCTGGGTTGAATTTTGAGTTACCGTAGGGTCATGATCTAACTCGGTGTTTTCCAGATAAAGGAGGCTATCCATAAAAGTGCAGGTGTAAAAATGCGTTTTCATGGTCCTGGCTTGTATAAATGCACCTTCATCATCTGTTTTAACATCGAAAACATCCCAAAATTTATCATCCCAGTTTGAATCTTCATTTTTTATTCCACTATCGATGTAAGAATTGAATTCGATCTGGGCTTCTGCATTCAGAGGAGTGATCTCATAGCGGATTGCACCAACCTCATCATGGCTGAGACTGAGAAAGCGAAGCACACAGACTTCAACTTCAAAATTATTGTTTAAGGTAGCTACAAAGGAGCGCTTGTACCAACCTTCCTTCATGTTAAGCTCTCTTCTGAAATTCCCGACCTGTTTACAGTTGAACAGATCAAGGGCTTCACCATTGATACTCACGTCTATGCCAATCCAGCTTGGAGCGTTCAGCACTTTTGCGAAGTATTCGGGGTAACCGTTCTTCCACCAGCCAACCTTGGTTTTGTCGGGGTAATAAACTCCGGCTATATAACTGCCTTGAAAAGTAGGTCCGGAATACTGTTCTTCGAAATTAGCACGTTGACCCATGGCGCCGTTACCTAGACTAAAAAGGCTTTCTGATGATTTAACCCTGTCAGGTTCGAATCCTTCTTCAATTAATGACCAGTTGTCTGGTTTTATATAATCCTGATTCATTTTAATATTATGCTTTCAATAAATTTTAATTCGATTTCGGTAAAGTCGTTGAAAATATAATCGGCTTCCTTAAGAACCTCCTGGTCTCCTATTCCAACCGATAGCATATCAGCAGCATTCGCAGCTTGAATTCCAGCAACTGAATCTTCAAAAACCACACATTTAGAAGGTTCAATTCCAAGTTTATCAGCAGCGATCAGAAATACTTGAGGATCTGGTTTAGCTATGGAAACATCATTACCATCAACAATGGCCTCAAACCAATCCATTATTCCAGTTGCCTTTAATATGGTCCTCGCATTTTTACTTGCAGATCCCAAAGCAAAGGGAACACCTTTATCCCTGAGATAATTAAGAACCTCCAGAACACCGGGAAGAATCTCATCTTCATTCAATTCTTTTATGTAATTCAGGTAGTCCTCATTCTTCGAATACAAACAATTCTTAAATGTATCTTCATCAAGTGTTTGATTTCCCCATGAAAGTATTTTCTCCAGAGATTTCACCCGGCTTACACCCTTTAATTGTTCGTTCATATGTTCATCGAAATCAATCCCAAGACTTTTGGCGAGCTTCTTCCACGCCAGATAATGGTATTTGGCGGTATCCACGATAACACCATCAAGGTCGAATATAATTCCAACTTTATCCATTTTTGACTGCTGTTTCTTTATCGTTTACACGCAAAGACAATAGCCCTGCGATTATCATAGATACTCCTCCAATCAGTAAAGCGTAAACAGGTTCGCTGTTAAAGAATTTTCCAACCAGGAATCCCAGAATCGAGGCTGCTACAAGCTGTGGGATAACAATAAAAAAGTTAAAAACGCCCATAAAATATCCCATTTTATTTGCAGGCAGCGCTCCCGAAAGCATCGCATATGGAATGGAGAGAATACTTGCCCATGCAATGCCTACACCAAGCATTGGGAGAATCTCTAAATTCAATTTTGTGGGCTCACTGATGAAATAGATCGAGGCCAGGCCAATTCCGCCTGCAACCAGTGCCAGAAAATGGGTAAACTTCCGGCTCGTTCGTTTGGCCAGAACAGGAAGCAGAAAGGCAACTGCGGCTGCAATGATATTATAATTGGCAAACATTTCACCTACCTGATTCGCTCCCAGGTTATATGCTTCTGAAGTCGTATCTGAAGTATTATAAATATGTTCGGTCACCGCACCCGTCATGTATATCCACATCGAGAAGAGGGCAAACCAGGAAAAGAACTGTACCCATGCCAGCTGTTTCATAACCTGTGGCATGGACTGAAAGTCATTCATAATGATTACAAATCCATTTTCAATGGATCCTTTTCGCTGCAATATTCCGGAAACAATTAAGGCAATCCCAAATAATGAAATCAATCCCATCGTCAGAACGAACAGATCTTTTTTGAGGTCAAAATGATAAACAGCATAGGATGCAATAATTCCAATCACTAAAATGATTAATCCAACCTGTAGATGCCCCGTTCCATTATTTGAATACCAGGCCTCATCTCTCTCACCTACAGAAAACCCTTCCTTCTGTGCATCTTCAAATTGGGCCATTTCTTCCGGTGAATATTCCTTCGATCGAATTACAGTCCAAAGTACCGCAATTAAAAAGGCCACACCTCCAATATAAAAAGAGAATTTCACCGAATCAGGAATAATTCCTTCGGGTGCGGTATTGGCAACTCCAAAATAGGTCAGGATCAATGGCAGCTTTGAAGCAACATAAGCTCCAATTCCTATAAAGAAACTCTGCATTGCGAAACCTTTGGTTCGCTGGTGGTCTGGTAAATTATCCCCTACAAAGGCTCTGAAGGGTTCCATAGATACATTGATGGAAGCATCCATGATCCAAAGCATTCCTGCGGCAAACCACAAGACCGGAGAATTCGGCATAACAAATAAGGCCAGCGAAGCTAGTATCGCTCCAACAAGAAAGTATGGACGACGACGTCCGAGCTTCGAGTGCCATGTCCTGTCGCTGAAATAGCCAATTATAGGCTGAACGATCAGTCCTGTCATTGGGGCGGCAACCCAAAGTATAGGAATGTCCTCTATTTCTGCACCAAGGGTTTGAAATATTCGACTGACGTTTGCATTCTGTAGGGCGAACCCCATTTGAATTCCCAGAAAACCGAAACTCATGTTCCAAATTTCCCAAAAACCAAGCGTACGCTTTTGCATAATAGTATAGTTTAGTTGATACTATTTCGACAAGCGTGAAGACTCATCAAAACTTACTTGAGAAGTGGAAATATAAGTTTTGATTGTGAGGTAAAGATATAAAAGATTTTATTTTTTCCAACACAAATCAAGACTTAGTTGATTCCCGTTCAATTAGGTTTATCGGAACTATTACGGTTTCGTATACTGGCTCATCGTCCTCCTGCTCAATCCTGTCAATAAGCATTTCAGCAGCTCTTTCACCCATCATTTCGGCGTTCTGACAGATCGTGCTCAAACTTGGAGTTGAATGCCTTGACAATACGCCGTCTGTAAAGCCAATAATCTGTATATCATCAGGAATCTTAAGGTCAAGTTTTCGCGCGATTTTCATTGCCGTTACGGCATAAAGTTCATTAACAGCAAGAATACCATCTATATCAGGTTTTAAATGCAAAAGATCTTCAATTGTTTTCTCCAACAACTCAAGCCGCTCCTCGGAATCCTTGGGATCTTCTATTTTCAGTATGACTTGATCATCAATTTCAAATCCTTCGGAAACCAATTTTGCACAATAGCCTTGTGTACGCATTTGTCCGACACTAACATGATCTTCAGTGGTGATTAAGGCTATAGACCGGCATCCACAATCCAGCAATTTCTGTACGGCGGTCTGTGCTGCATGTGCATCGTCAATTATAACCTTATCACAATCTACTTTATCACTGGCCCGATCAAAAAGCACCAATGGCATACCCTGATTTATCGTTTCATTTAAATGATGGAAATCTTGCTTCAATAGGGTTTCCTTCGACAGTGAAAGAATGAAGCCGTCAATACTGCCATTTGCAAGGGTCTCCATGTTAATTACCTCATTATCAAAGGATTCATTTGAAAGCCCTATGATAACATTATACCCCTTTTCCAGGGCTTTATTCTCAATACCGTATATAACCTTGGAAAAGAAATAATGAACGATTTCAGGTATAATTACTCCAATAGTCTTCGTTTTCCGGTTCTTCAGACTCAAGGCAATATTGTTCGGCTTATAATTATAAAGTTTCGCGAATGCCTGTACTTTTTCCTTGGTATCATCACTGATTTCTGCGCTGTCTCTGAGCGCCTTTGAAACCGTGGAAACCGATACATCCAATTCCCGGGCAATTTGCTTTAATGTTACCGTTTTTCTCATTGATTTAGCCTCGGTTCTGAAATGATAAAAATCATGAAATTCTCAATATAAATCAGCAAATTTTGTGAATTCGTCAAAAAGTTTTCAACACGAAAACGTTTGCGAAATTAATAATATAATATGTTAAGAAATTCTTCTTTGAATTTTGCATAGCTTTATCACTGAGAAGTGGAAATATAACAATTTAAATCAAACCTAATTACGAGTATTTTATGAAAACAATTTTGGAGTGCGTTTCCTTTCTGCTCATGTTTTTCCCATAGTTTTGTTAGGGCCGGCAACTGTAGATGGAACGGTAACGGAGCAAGCGACCGCACGGCCACTTCCAGGGGTAAACGTCATCATCAAAGGGACTTCCCGGGGAACGGCGACTGATTTTGATGGAAACTATCAATTATCGGTCAGTAACGGTGATGTTCTGGTTTTTTCATATGTAGGCTTTGTTTCTCAGGCTGGTTTAACTTTGACGCAGAGGGTGACGCCAACTTGCGTTCGTTCACTACTGAAACCGATTGGGGATCAGGACTAAATTTCCCATGGTATTTAGATGCCGGTTATACCATTGATGAAGATTTTGAAGATGCAATGAATGATGATAATAACTTTAAAGACATAGGAGCCACAGGTGCTCGCTATGTTACTATTGATGGTGTGAATAAGTTGATAAGCCTGGATTAAAAGCATTTTAATTAAATAAAGGCTATACTTAGTCATAGCTTTTTTTTCCAATATAAGTTGATATGAAAAGACTACTACCTTTTATTTTTCTCATATTAGTTTCATCTGTTCTCGCACAGGTGCAAACAGCAACATTTAGTTTAAGCCCAGCAAACTTTAGTGAAGAAGATGAGATCACCATTACTGTTTCCGAAGTAGATCCTACTATCTGGAATGCCAGTCAGCCTGATAACATTTACTTATGGGCCTGGTCGTTTAACATCTTCAATACCGATCAAATGGATTCGCCTAACAATGGATCCTGGGGAAATTCCAGTGAAGCTCAAAAATTGACGAATAATGGCAACGGAACCTATTCCATAACCTTTACACCAACTACCTTTTATGGAAGAGTTGGTATTGGACGAATTGGATTTTTGGTTAAAGCCAAAGATGGAAGTGGTGACAAAAAATCACAGGACAACTTTGTGTATTTGCTAACAAATGAACTCACGTTGACTTCACCATCTGATAATCCGACAATTGTTGATTCGGGTACCATGATAAACATTTCGGCTACCTCAGCATTTACTTCAGATTTTACCTTAAAGGCAAATTCTGTTCCCGTTAATACAAGCATGGGAACCACAAGTTATAGTTATGATTATACAGTTGCGGGAGATACTGATTTTGTTTTGGAAGCAGATGATGGCAATCAGGTATTGAGTAAATCGTTTGCTGCAAGGCTAACCCCGAGTTCTCCTGTACCTGCAGGAATGAAAGACGGGATTAATCTTGATCCTAATGACCATACCAAGGCAACATTGGTATTATATGCTCCAGGAAAGACATCTGTCCATGTGATTGGTGACTTCAATAATTGGCAGATGGACAGTGGTTATCTTATGACCCTGGACACAGCCAGGGACCGCTTTTGGATTGAATTAACCGGATTGACTCCACAGTTCGATCATAAGTTTCAATATCTTGTTGATGGAACTATTAGAATTGCCGATCCTTACTCAACAACAATATTAGACGAATTTAATGACAGCTCAATTAATTCGACTACATATCCTAATCTTCCGTCTTACCCAACTGGAGATACCAATCATGCCGTAACCTTATTGCGAACTGGTGATGCTTCATATAACTGGCAAGTTTCCAATTTCCAACCGCCGGCAAAAACCGATCTCGTTATTTATGAATTACTGATTCGTGATTTTGATGCACTTCATAGCTATGACGCTGTCAAGGCGCGATTAGATTACCTGGAAAATTTAGGGGTAAACGCTATAGAACTGATGCCTGTAAATGAGTTTGATGCCAATGAATCCTGGGGTTATAACCCTTCATTCCATATGGCATTGGATAAATATTATGGGACACCAACAGCCTTTAAGGAGTTCATAGACGAATGCCATAGCAGAGGTATCGCAGTAATTCTGGATGTGGTGTTTAACCATGGTACAGGCCAGAATCCATTTTACAGAATGTGGAATACAGATAATGGCGGATACAATGGACAGGCTAGTCCTGACAATCCATTTTTCAATCCTGTACCACGACATTCATATAACGTTTTTAACGATTTCGATCATAGCCAGCAGGCTACCAGGGACTATGTTAAGCAAATAACGCAGTACTGGATTAATGAGTATAATATTGATGGTTTCCGATGGGATTTAACCAAAGGATTTACACAACACTGCACCGATTCTGATGAAGGGTGCACAGGTTCATACCAGACAGACCGTGTGGCTGTTCTGAAAGAGTATGCCGATTATCAGTGGGAAGTAAATCCTGATTTCATAGTGATATTCGAACATTTAGGTGGTAACTTTGAAGAGACCGAGTGGGTTAATTATCGGCTTGGAGAAGGCAAGGGTATCATGATGTGGGGAAATCACAATGGCCCTTATAATGAAGGAACAATGGGATATAACGACAATGGAAAATCAGATTTTTCATGGATATCCTATCTGAACAGAAATTGGTCGGTACCCGCGAATGTAAGCTATATGGAAAGTCATGATGAAGAACGGCTTATGTTCAAGAACATTTCCTTCGGAAATTCCAGTGGTGGTTATGACATAACAAATCTTTCCACTGCACTTGACAGGATGGAATTGGCCGGAGCTTTCTATTTTACGGTTCCCGGACCCAAAATGATCTGGCAATTCGGTGAATTGGGTTATGATATCACTATTGATTTTCCATGTAGAGTTTGTAATAAGCCAATACTCTGGAATTATTTTACCGAGCCAGACCGAATTGATCTTTATAATTCGTGGGCTGCAATGACTGCTTTAAAAATCGAGGAAGACATCTTCAGAACAGATGATTTCACCCTTGATGTAGGCAATGCCAATGGTTTGAAAAAAATTCATCTAATCAATACGGCTTCAAATCCGAATATCGAATATGTCACCATCATTGGGAACTTTGGTCTGACAACACAGGATATCGATCCTGAATTTCAGGAAATTGGAATGTGGTATAATTTAATGGACAACAATTCCATTATTAATGTAACCGATGCGAATGCACTGATAACGCTGCAACCGGGAGAGTTTAAGATCTATGCAAGCAGTCCGACCACATTAATTGTTGAAGACGAAGTCCTGACAGACTCAAAACTCTTTATTTATCCTAATCCGTCACAAACGGCATTTGCCATAAGCCGAGCGGTTTCAGAAGTTAAGGTATTTGACCTTACCGGAAAACTAGTTAAGGATTTCAGCGGTTCGTTTGAACGAGGCAGAACATTTGATATCTCCTCTCTTTCAAAAGGAATTTACATCGTAACGATGATTAATGATAGAGGGAATGAGCAGTCTGCTAAACTTTTAAAAATGTAGATTTAATTCGGACTAACTAATAAAACTCATTGTGAAGGCTCCCGATTTTGTCGGGAGCTTTTTTTTATTGAAGAATTCGTCCGTCCGACATATTAATTATTCTATCGGTGCGTTCAGCAAAATCCATATCATGTGTCACTACAAGCAGAGTGAGTCCCTCTTCCATGCATAGCTGTTTGAAAATATTGAATACATTATCAGAATTGTAACTATCGAGGTTTCCTGTTGGTTCATCTCCCATGATAATCGACGGACTGTTGATGAGGGCTCTGGCAATGGCAACCCGCTGCTTCTCACCTCCTGAAATACGTGAAGCGCGTTTTCTTGCCAGCTTATCAATTTCTAAAATCTTAAGCTTGTTCATAGCGTCATGCTCAATCTCTTCAAAAGTCTTTTCACCCAATTTTTTTGCCGGTAGCATCACATTTTCAAGCACTGTGAATTCCGATAGCAAATAATGAAACTGGAAAACAAAACCGATATGCTTATTCCTGATATAAGACAATTTATCATCGGGCTGACCGGTTACCAGCGCCTCATTCAGGTAAAGTTCACCTTCATAATCGGTGTCCATAGTCGAAAGAATATACAGCAGGGTTGATTTACCACAACCCGATTTTCCCATGACCGAGACGAACTCACCCTGGTCGATGCCGAAGGTTATGTCCTTAAGTACATGGAAAAGAACAGGCTTTTTGAAATATTTGTCGATATGTTTGGCCTCCAATACCGTTTTCATACTTACTGTCCTCTTATGATTTTAACAGGATCCATTCGCTTGGCCCGTCTTGATGGCAAATAGCCGGCGACAAATGTCGATATCAGGGCGAATGTTATTCCAATAATAAAAAACCACGGATTGAAATTCACCGGAAAGGTTTTGACAGTTGGTAATGCTTCAGTCTCGAATGGTAAATTATTGATAAGGTTTGCCAAGCTTAGTCCGATTAGAAGTCCGAGAATTCCACCAACAACACCAATAATCAGCGCCTGGCTCATAAAGATCCTTTGTACATCCCGTCCGGAAAAACCAGTGGCTTTTAAAATCGCAATATCATTCATCTTTTCATAGATGAGCATATTCAGAATATTGTAAATTCCGAAGCCGGCTACGATAAGAAGTGTTATTGAAACCGAGTAGGTGATCATGTTCCTTATGGTGGTTCCGGTTTGAAATTGCGCATTGGCTGTTTCAACATCAACAGCTTTTAATCCGAACTGTTTTTCCACCTGCTTCGACATATTAAAGGCCTCCGACATATCATGTAACTTCACATTGATGTCAGTAACGTAAGTCTCCGGCTCTCCCATTATTCTTTGGACCGTTTTCAAATTGGCGAAACTCTGAATATTATCAATATCAGCGATCCCGCTTTGGAAAAAACCAACAATCTTAAGAGGAAAAATATTCCCTTCTATTGTACTGATCTGAACACGGTCACCAACTTTCAGGGACATATTCTGGGCCAGTCCTCTTCCAAGGAGAATCCCGTTATCATTTCGATAGAGGTCCTGAGGCGTTCCTTCGATTATATAATTCTGAAAATTGAAAAGTCTTGATTCTTCTATGGGATTAATTCCGGTTAAGTTACCTCCCAATTCAATTGTACCTGCGATATAAAAGATCTGTGTATTTAATTGCGGGATTGCACCTCTCACATTATCCTTCTCATTGAGGTAATTCAGAATTGGTAAGGCATTATGTATCTTTCTTTGAATCTGTTTGGGCTTGATGGAATGAACGACGTTAAACGTATTATTAAACTCATCATACAGATCAACAGGTTGCTGTTTCGAGGGTTCTATTTCGCTGTAAATATGAATGTGCGGGGTTTGATCAAGGATCAGATCGTCCAGCATTTTGTTTAAACCGGTCATAAAGCAAACCAGGGTAATGTAGGCACCGATCCCGAAGGTCACCCCTAATGTTGCTGTGGCCGTTTGCTTAAATTTAGTGAGCAAATGGGTCTTAGCAATATTCAATATGACCTTCCAGCTGATCATTGGTCTGGCTTATATATAACCGTACCTTCTGAAATTCCGCTAACGATTTCTACTAAGTCGAGATTGTCGACGCCGGTAACCACTTCCACTAAGCCCTCATCTGTATTAACCTGATTACCATCGGTCAGGTATTCCTTCGGAATAGCCAATACATCACTTCGAGTACTTGTAATAATATTTGCTTCGCCCGATAGTCCGGGATAAAGCGGATCAGGGGGGTTATCAAATAAGGCTTCCACCATGAAGGTCTGGTTACGAACATCCTTATTCGGTAATATTCTGGAGATTTTACCTTCGAACAGCTGTCCCTTATAGGCATCGAGAGTAATCAGGACCTTCTGATCAATTGAAACCTTTACAATATCTACCTCATCCACCAGGAGTTCTAAGATGAATTCCGAAGCGCTACCTAATTTAGCCAGGGACTGAAGGGAAGTCACCAACTCTCCTTTTTCTTTCTGAATCGCATAGACTTTTCCGCTGATCATACTCTTAACAGTAAAATCCCGTATGTTTATCAAACTGGATTGATAGGAATTCTCTGCTTGCTGCAATGTCGTTTGGAGTTCATTTTTCGTGCGTTCATAACGGCTTTCCAATAGCCTGAGGTTATTAGATGACAGCTGGTATTGCAACTCTTTGGTGTCATATTCGGTCCGGGATCCAATGTTCTGATCCCAAAGATTCTTTTGCCTGAAAAAATTGATGGAGTCATTTTTATATCGGAGCGTTGCGGCAATAATTTCATCTTCAATCCCGGCTAGAATTGCTGCACCTCCACTGTAATTCTCCCTTGCAAGCTTTAACGACAGCCTGGCATTTTCAGTATTGAGTTTGGGGGCATTATTAATAATCTGGATTAATGGCTGGCCTATATTAACCGTATCACCTTCCTCAACCAGGACTTCATCAATAATTCCGCTTACAACCGAATAGGCATCATAAAGGCTATCCGGTTGTACTGTTAACGAAGTATAGACCGACTCTACGAGGTCGGTTTTCTCAACAGTAATTCCATCATTCCCTTTCTGGCAGGAATGAAGAAGAATAATCGAAAAAAATAAAACTAAAGCTCTCACCATTATAAATTTATCCAATCTAAAGTAGACCTTTTAAACTAAGCATAAAATGATAATGGTCAGTAGCTAGTTGAAATAAAAAAGCTCCTCATTTCTGAGAAACTTTGTGCGGATACTTCGTCAAGCTCAGTATAAATTCCGGGGGAGTGAGCATGGAAGGTCCTGTGGACCTTGTTTGCGAACTGCCAGACCATGCGGCTGCGGTTCGAGTGCCTGAAGCAAACAAAAAGCCCTTCTCAAAATGAGAAGGGCTTTGAAGTGCGGATGAAGGGGGAGTGAGCATGGAAGGTCCTGTGGACCTTGTTTGCGAACTGCCAGGCCATGCGGCTGTGGTTCGAGTGCCTGAAGCAAACAAAAAGCCCTTCTCAAAATGAGAAGGGCTTTGAAGTGCGGATGAAGGGGGAGTGAGCATGGAAGGTCCTGTG
>JABDPU010000206.1 GCA_013042625.1 Flavobacteriaceae bacterium
TTATACATTGAGGCTCTGTAACCACCAACACTTCTATGACCGTTCAAGCCGTTTATTCCCGCTTCCTTGATCATGGTATCGAAAGTCTCCTTCAGATTATCGTTTATAAGATTGAAGGTGGCATTCATTGATGACCGATCTTCTTTCACACTATATCCCTTAAATAATGGATTGATATCGATTTCTGAATACATGACGGCAGCCTTCTTATCATTGATCTCTTCAATTACCGGAATACCTCCCAGGTTCTTTAACCATTCCAAAGTAAGCATTGAAGTATACACTGCAAATACTGGAGGGGTATTAAACATACTGCTCTTGCCGATATGAATTTTATAATCCATCATAGACGGGATCTTCCTGCTAACTTTTCCAAGAATATCTTCATTTACCACAACCAGTGTTGTACCAGCTGGTCCCATATTTTTCTGGGCTCCTGCATAGATCAAATCGAACTTGGTAAAATCAAGCTGACGTGAGAATATATCACTACTCATATCACAGACGATTGGAATCTGACATTCAGGAAATGCCTTCATCTGGGTTCCGAAGATGGTGTTATTAGAAGTACAATGGAAATAATCGTATTCAGAAGGAATATCGTAGCCCTTCGGAATGTAATTAAATCCTGCACTTTCTGAGGTAGCGACTTCATAGATATCGTCATATATCTTAGCCTCTTTTATCGCTTTTGACGCCCAGGTTCCCGTATTCAGGTAACCAGCACGCTTTTCTAAAAGGTTAAGCGCAACCATCAGGAATTGGGTGCTCGCACCACCTTGCAGGAATAAAGCTTTATAACCCTTGCCTTCAAGGCCCAGGAGTTCAAGAACCAATGACCTGGCATTCTCCATAATGTCAACAAATTCCTTACTTCGATGTGACATTTCAATTAGAGACAACCCACTGTTATTATAATCTAGTACCGCTTCAGAAGCCTTAAGCATAACATCATTTGGAAGTATGCATGGGCCTGGACTAAAATTGTGTATTTTCATTTTGTTTTATTTACTGCGCAAAGGTCTCAATTAATTGTAAAATAAGCATGTATTAATCGATATTTTTAGCTTATATTTTTAACAGGAAATCAACAGTATCAACATCATCTGCATAGTCGGTCAATCGAGGCATTTGGGTTTGGCCAAATTCCACTTCGCCATCAACCATTCCCGATGCAACTATACACTGTATCATATCCTTTTCATCCTTCAACCTCTTTTTCAATTCTGAAGGGTTATTATAATATTCATAAAATAGGGTAGCGATGGGGGAAGCATAGCTAGAGTCTTCCTTTATCATAAGAAAACCATTGTCCAGCATATCGAATTCGCTCATCAGGTAAACTGCCTTATTGTAATCGTAATTGTTAGCGTATTTAGAATAATTGATAATGTCGTGCCATGGGTAGACGGCATTAAAAAAGACATCAAAATTAAAACCTGTCGGGAAAAATATCTTGGAAACACTGCGGCAGCCTAGACCGAAATACCGGAAAATATCATCACCAAGATTCTTAAGTTGATCTTCCGTTTCCTTTCCTGAAATCAGAGCGACAGAGTTCCTGTTATGTCTTATGATCGAAGGCTTGTCCTTAAAGTAATATTCGAAATACCGGGACGTATTATTACTGCCAGTGGCAATTACAGCATCATATCCGGACAACTGCCCATCGGCAAATTCTATCATCTCCTTGAATGCGGGTTCAACCTGGAAGAGATACTGCACCAGGTAGGGCAGCAAATGTTTGTCCTTAGAGGCTTGCTTGATCAAAATACTGTGGCCTGTTATGAGAACGGACAGGAAATCATGAAATCCTACCAATGGAATATTTCCTGCCATGATAACTGCTACCTTTTTCGGATTTGTAATTTCCTGAACATGATATTTATTCAGCCAGTTGTCCAGGTTTTCCTTCTTAAGTAATTCAGACCAACTCCTAAAAGCATAGGCCATATTTTCGGGGGTAAACCAGCCATTATTCTCATAGGCCAATTTCAATTGATGCTTCATTCCATCGAAAAAAACATCATTATTCCGGACCTGATTATTTCTTAGGGGTTCCTTAGCACCGAACTGGCTCATAAAGGTTCCCAAGGCACAAAAAGCAGCGATTCGATTTTCCCTATTCATGAAGATGTTTGTAAAAGCCGAGATTTGGCTTTATTTTTGCAATTGCAAATTTAAGCAAACACACAAACACTACAATTGCTATGGCAATAATTATTACAGACGAATGCATCAATTGCGGGGCTTGCGAACCCGAGTGCCCGAATACAGCGATTTATGAACCAGCCGATGACTGGCGCTATAAGGATGGCACCAGTTTAGAAGGAGATATTGTACTTCCAAACGGAAAATCAGTAAATGCCGATGATGTTCAGGAACCCATTAGTGACGATGTTTACTATATCGCCCCTGATAAATGTACGGAGTGCAAAGGTTTTCATGATGAACCACAATGCGCTGCGGTTTGTCCGGTTGATTGCTGTGTTCCGGATGAGGATCATGTTGAAACAGAGGACGAGCTTCTGGGGAAGCAAAGGTTTATGCATCCTGAAGACTAAACCTGAAATAAAATATTATCATCCTCTTATTTTCTTCTATTCTGAAGATTTTAATTCTGAGAAATCAATACATTTGCAGCCTTAATATTCGGATATGAAAGCAGGTATTGTCGGACTGCCTAATGTGGGTAAATCTACATTATTTAATTGTTTATCAAACGCTAAAGCTCAGAGTGCTAACTTCCCGTTTTGTACTATTGAGCCTAATATTGGTGTGGTGAACGTCCCGGACAAAAGATTGAATACCTTAGCCGAACTTGTGAATCCTGAAAAGGTCATCCCCGCTACGGTAGATATCGTTGATATAGCCGGATTAGTAAAAGGTGCAAGCAAAGGAGAAGGTCTGGGAAACCAGTTTTTGGCCAACATCAGGGAAACTGATGCTATACTGCACGTATTGCGTTGCTTTGATCACGATAATATCGTTCATGTTGATGGAAGTATCGATCCGGTCCGTGATAAGGAAACCATTGATATTGAATTGCAACTCAAAGATCTTGAGACGGTTGAAAAGCGAATCGACAGAGTTGGACGGGCTGCAAAAACAGGCGACAAAGATGCCCAGAAGGAACTTGCGGTGCTGGAATCATTGAAGTCTCATCTCGAGGCTGGTGAATCTGTTCGGGCCATGAACATTCCTGAGGATGATTATAAAGCTTTTGTTAAGTCCCTTCAACTGATCACGGATAAACCAGTCCTTTATGTTTGTAACGTTGATGAGGCCTCGGCTGTAGGTGGCAATGACTATGTAAGGCAGGTGGAAGAAGCTGTTAAGAATGAGAATGCCGAATTGCTAACCCTGGCCGTGGGTACCGAAGCTGATATTAATGAATTGGATGACTATGAGGAGCGACAGATGTTTTTAGAGGATCTCGGCCTGGATGAACCGGGATCGGCAAAACTCATCAGGGCTGCTTACCATTTGCTTAAACAGCAGACCTACTTTACTGCCGGAGAAAAGGAAGTGAGGGCCTGGACCATTACCATAGGATCAACAGCACCACAGGCGGCAGGAGTCATTCATACCGACTTTGAAAAAGGATTTATTCGTGCAGAGGTCATCTCTTACGATGACTATGTACATTACGGCAGCGAACTGAAAGTTAAAGAGGCCGGTAAAATGAGAATAGAAGGGAAGAATTATATTGTTCAGGACGGAGATGTCATGCATTTCCTTTTCAATGTCTAATCTACCCTCAAAATGCTACAATCTGTAGTTGCATTTTGGCTTGAAAGCCTTGATATTTCTCAACAATTTAGGTAGTTTTATTGTTAATTACTTATTCAGGACCTTATTTCTTTTATAAGGCTGAAATGCTATATTAGCAGCTTACACAAATTTTATGATTTATGGCCCAGAAATCTAGCTATACCGAGGAAAACATACGCTCCCTTGACTGGAAAGAACACATCCGGATGAGGCCCGGTATGTATATTGGTAAGCTGGGTGATGGTTCCTCCCAGGATGATGGTATTTATATTTTATTAAAAGAGGTTATCGATAACTCCATTGATGAGTTTGTGATGGGTGCCGGAAAAACCATTGAAATTTCTATACAGAGTAATAAGGTGATTGTTCGTGACTATGGTCGTGGAATTCCCCTGGGGAAGGTTGTTGATGTGGTATCAAAGATGAATACCGGAGGAAAGTATGATTCAAGGGCCTTTAAGAAATCAGTAGGGCTAAACGGTGTTGGTACAAAAGCGGTTAATGCGCTGTCTACATATTTCAGGGTGGAATCAACGCGTGATGGAAAATCAGCCTCTGCCGAGTTTGAATCTGGTGAGCTCACTGCACACGAAGTTCTTGAAGAGACATCGCGTCGTAAAGGAACCAAGGTTTCTTTTATACCTGATGACATCATATTTAAAAAATATAAGTATCGTTCGGAGTATGTTGCCCGGATGTTGAAGAATTATGTTTATCTGAATCCCGGACTGACCATTATCTTCAATGGAGAAAAGTATTACAGTGAGAATGGATTAAAGGACCTGCTTCAGGATTTTACTGCGGAAGGCGATATGCTATATCCGATTATTCATTTGAAAGGCGATGATATTGAAGTAGCCATTACCCATAGCCGCACACAATACAGTGAAGAATACCATTCATTTGTCAACGGACAAAACACCACTCAGGGAGGTACGCATTTAATCGCCTTCAGGGAAGCCTTTGTAAAGACCATCAGGGATTTCTTTGGAAAGAATTACGATGCATCCGATATACGGAAATCTATCATATCTGCCATTTCCATTAAAGTAATGGAACCTGTTTTTGAAAGTCAGACCAAAACAAAATTGGGATCAACCGAAATTGGTGGTGGGTTGCCAACGGTCCGGAC
Source organism: Flavobacteriaceae bacterium (assembly GCA_013042625.1). Taxonomy (GTDB): domain Bacteria; phylum Bacteroidota; class Bacteroidia; order Flavobacteriales; family Flavobacteriaceae; genus SHLJ01. Next base: position 4,907 of record JABDPU010000206.1, read on the forward strand.
CTTTATCAATGACTTCCTGAAACATCAGCTTGACAATTATCTGCACAAGAATCCCGAGATTGCAGAGAAGATTCAGAAGAAAATCCTTCAGGCAGAACGCGAAAGAAAAGAACTGTCGGGTATTCGGAAATTAGCAAGGGAACGCGCTAAGAAAGCCAGCCTGCACAATAAAAAATTAAGAGATTGTCGGATTCATTTTGGTGATCAGAAGAATGAACGTCGACTTGAAACCACCTTATTTATCACCGAAGGAGATTCGGCTTCCGGGAGTATTACCAAATCGAGAGATGTCAATACCCAGGCGGTTTTCAGTCTGAGAGGAAAGCCCCTGAATTCCTATGGAATGAGTAAGAAGATCGTTTATGAAAACGAGGAGTTTAACTTATTGCAGGCCGCACTTAATATTGAAGAATCGATAGAAGATCTCAGGTATAACAATATTGTAATAGCAACAGATGCCGATGTCGATGGAATGCACATCCGACTGTTACTGATAACTTTTTTCCTGCAATTCTTTCCTGAACTCATAAAGGAAGGCCATTTGTATATTCTCCAAACGCCTCTATTCAGGGTTCGAAATAAGAAGGAAACGATTTATTGTTATTCCGATTTGGAAAAGGTCACAGCTATAAATAAATTAAAACCCAGGCATGAAATCACGCGATTCAAAGGACTGGGCGAGATTTCCCCGGATGAGTTCAAATACTTCATTGGTGAGGATATGAGGCTCGATCCGGTTATGCTTGATAAAGAGATGTCGATTGAAAAGTTGCTGTCGTTTTATATGGGAAAGAATACCCAGGACAGGCAGGAATTCATCATTAATAATCTAAAGGTTGAACTGGATCTGGTAGAAGAAAATGAGGACGAATAACGCCAAAGTCAAGAACACAATTATATCTATCTATTTCATTCTTGTTGTATTGGCAGGCGTGCTGGTGACGCTGTATAGGAATATAATTGAAATCTATCCGGGTCTGACTATTACTATATTCGGAATAGTTGGAGTTTTTGCAATATTGCTGGTGATAACGCATCACGTTTCCAAGTACTTCGAATATGACAGCGATGGTATTAAAATTGTGGTGATTAATCGTGGCCTGCTAATCTCAGAATACCTGAATTACAGGGAGCATCGGGTTGAATTTAAAAAGAAAGATCTGTTAGGATATAGGTTCTACAATTATATTTTTTTCAAGACCCTGATATTAACCATAAGGGATAATCGCGGCGAAAAGAACAGGGAGCATTTCAATGTGACCCTGGTAAGTCGAAGAAAGCGAAAGTATATCAGGCAATCGCTGAGTAAGATTATCAAACAAAATAGGAAAACCAACAAGAGAGCTTAAATGATTGAAGAGAATGATGAAATGAATCATGAAAACGGTAATCAGGAAACCATTACCCGGGTTACGGGAATGTATAAGGATTGGTTTCTCGATTATGCGTCTTATGTAATTCTTGAACGTGCGGTTCCGGCCATTGACGATGGTTTTAAACCTGTACAGAGGAGAATCATGCATTCAATGAAGGACCTGGATGATGGCAGGTATAACAAGGTGGCGAATATTGTTGGTCACACCATGCAATACCATCCGCATGGTGATGCGAGTATTGCTGATGCAATGGTTCAGATAGGGCAGAAGGATCTTCTTATCGATACCCAGGGTAACTGGGGTAATATATTAACAGGTGACAGGGCAGCTGCATCAAGGTATATAGAAGCCCGCTTGTCGAAATTCGCTCTTGATGTGGTATTTAATCCCAAGATCACAGAATGGCAGGCCTCATACGATGGAAGGAAGAAGGAGCCGGTTAATCTGCCTGTGATGTTCCCGCTATTATTGGCACAAGGCGCCGAAGGGATTGCCGTAGGCCTTTCGACAAAGATTTTGCCTCATAATTTTAATGAGCTTATCGATGCGTCTGTTAATCATCTTAGAGGCAAGCGTTTTAAGTTATTCCCAGATTTTCCAACCGGAGGGATTGTAGATATAACGAATTATAATGATGGACTGCGTGGCGGTAAAGTCAGGGTAAGGGCCAGGATTTCTCAGCTGAACAAAAATACCTTAGTGGTAAATGAAATCCCATTTGCAACCACAACATCGAGTCTGATCGATTCAATATTAAAAGCCAATGAAAAGGGCAAGATCAAAGTCAAAAAGATCGAGGATAATACTGCAGCTGAGGTTGAGATCCTGATTCACCTGCCATCTGGTATCTCACCAGATAAGACTATCGATGCCCTCTACGCTTTTACAAAATGTGAGAATTCTATTTCTCCATTAGGGTGTGTCATTGAGGATCATAAACCACTATTTATAGGCATTTCTGAAATGTTGAGACGCTCTACCGACAATACTGTTGAGCTACTCAAACAGGATCTGGAGATACAACTTGGTGAATTTGAAGAACAATGGCATTTCGCCTCGCTGGAGCGCATATTCATCGAGAACAGGATCTATCGTGATATAGAGGAAGAGGAAACATGGGAAGGTGTGATATCTGCCATCGACAAAGGTTTAAAGCCTCATATTAAACATTTGAAACGAGCTGTTACCGAAGAGGATATAGCCCGACTTACTGAAATCAGGATCAAGCGTATCTCTAAATTCGACATAGATAAAGCGCAGCAAAAAATTGAAGCATTAGAAGGCAAGATCGAAGAGGTAAAACATCATCTGGCTAATCTGATCGAATATACTATTGCGTATTTCCAACGTTTGAAAAAGGAATACGGAAAGGGTAAGGAGCGTCAAACTGAAATCAGGATTTTTGATGACGTTGATGCCAAAAAAGTTGTGATCAGGAATACCAAGCTTTACGTTAATCGTGAAGAAGGGTTCATCGGTACTTCATTAAGACGGAACGAATATGTCTGTGATTGCAGTGATATTGATGATATTATAGTCTTTACCAAAGATGGAAAAATGATGGTTACCAAGGTAGGTAGCAAGACCTTTGTTGGAAAGAATATTCTACATGTTGCGGTCTTTAAAAAGAAAGACACCCGTACGGTTTATAATATGATCTACAGGGATGGATCCCGCGGGCCTTCTTATATCAAAAGATTTACGGTAACCGGTGTCACCAGGGACAAGGAGTACGATATGGCTCGAGGTAATAAGGGATCAACCGTCTGGTATTTCACCGCTAATCCGAATGGCGAGGCCGAAGTGGTAACTATTCTGTTAAGGCAAAAAGGTGGTTTGAAAAAACTCAAATGGGATATTGATTTTGCCGATCTGGCGATTAAAGGCAGGGGAGTAAGAGGTAATCTGGTTACTAAAAATGCCATTAAACGGGTTGAATTAAAATATAAAGGCGTATCCACCTTAAAACCAAGAAAAATTTGGTTTGATGATACGATACAACGTTTGAACGTCGATGGTCGTGGAGAATTGATTGGTGAATTTCGTGGTGAAGATAGATTACTGATAATCAAGCAGTCAGGATTATTGAAAACCATAATACCCGAACTTTCATCGCGCTTCGATGACGATATGATAATCCTTGAGAAATGGATTCCGAAGAAACCCATTACAGCCATTTATTTTGATGGTGAAAAAGAACGATATTATGTGAAACGCTTCAAGATTGAGAATGAAAACAAGGAAGAAGTCTTTATAAGTGACCATAAAGATTCTTTTCTTGAAATAGTTTCTACAGATTGGAAACCCATGGCTGAGGTTGTATTTGCAAAGAAACGGGGTCAGGACCGAAAAGAAAATCTTGAGATCAATCTGGAGGAGTTTATAGCTGTAAAAGGTATAAATGCCCTGGGAAATCAGCTTACTAAAGAAAAGGTCAACCAGGTCAATCTACTTGAACCTTTGCCTTATGAGGCACCCGAGGAAACTCCGGCTGATGAAATAGAGGTTGTTGACGAAGAAGTGGTTGAAGAAGAACCAAAGGCCAGCGAGCAAACCAAAAAAGGCAAATCAAACGGTGAGGCCAAAGATTATGACGTAGATGATGAAGGACAAATCACCCTGTTCTAATTGTCCTCTGCTACAGATTTAAATCTTTTCGAAGGAGGTTACAATACCTCTAATCAATGCTGAACTAAAACCATGATGCTCCATCTCATTAAGTCCGGCGATTGTACAACCCTTGGGCGTGGTAACCTTATCAATTTCAAATTCCGGATGTTGCTTGCGTTCTATGAGTAATTGAGAAGCGCCTTTTACAGTTTGATTTACAATGATGTTCGCAGTTTTCGCATCAAACCCAATTTGAATTCCACCCTGGACCATCGCTCTCATAAATCGCATAACAAAGGCGATTCCGCATGCTCCGAGAACTGTAGCAGCCTCCATAAGATCTTCATCTATGGTAATGGTCTTTCCTATCAGGTTAAAGAAATATTCAACCTGTGAGACTGAGGTCTCGTTATCATGAACGGAACACAAGCATGTTAGGGACTCGTTCACATCGGCACCTGTATTAGGCATGGCTCTGAAAATCGGAAGCTTTTTACCGATTGCCTCTTCAATTTGAGCAGTCGAAATACCAGTTGCCAGAGATACCAGGATATGTTTATCGGGATTCAGATCAGGACTTAATTCCTCTAAGATGTGAAGAATATTGTGTGGTTTTAAGGCAACTATGATCAAATCTGATTTCCTGACGGCTTCAGCATTGTCTGATGTAATAATCACGCCTTCTTTTTGAAAGGGTTCAAGCACCTCGATATGGCGCTTGGTTGCTGTAATGTTTTCCGTTGGATACGTATGATCATCGATCAGGCCTTTTAAAATGGCTTGTCCGAGATTTCCACAACCTATAATTGCGATTCTTATGTTTTTCATCATGTTGATTTACACTGAAACAAGCTATAAAGTTAAGACAAAATGACTTTGTTCATGGCGATGTTAAAATCTTTCTAATTTGTATTTTAAGATATTTGAATATTTCGTAATTTTAGTATGCTTAAATTATTAAATCAACATTATATCATGAAATACATCCTTTCATTTGCGTTATTAGTAATCATTAGCTTAAATGTGTCGGCGCAACAGACCTCACAGAAAGATTTTGAAGTGGGTGATCAGGTCGTCCTGGAAGAGTCTTCTAATCAGCAATATCAGTTTGTGAAATTCCCCAAGAAGAATTTTATAATGAAGCGTGGAGGAGTTGCAAATATTAAAGGTTTATATCATACTAAACTGACCATCGTAAAAATAACAGAAAGCGGAGAATGGGTGCATCTGTCTAAAGCGGATGGAAGCAAGTTCTTTAACCGCTATTCAACCATAAAGGCACATTTACCGAAGGCCGTTGAAGCGGGTGAGTTAAGGATGCTCAATCCTTAATGAACAATGTGGTCTTCAATGAGCATTGAAGCCAAATAAATACTTACGAGGCAAATCCAGATGATCTGTGGCCAAAGCCATTGTGCCTCCTTCATTTTCTTTACCCTAATTCTTTTCATATAGATCAAGGTCATGATTAGGGTGGCGATATTTCCGATGAATCCAATTTCCAACTGAAGGAAGAACCTGGTATACAGAGGATATGCCACAACGACTAACAATAGGATTAGCCCAAATTTCAGGGTGCGATCCTGCCACCCGAAATTCGAATGCAGATTTTTTATTATGATCAGCATGATCAGGATAAGTACAATCCAGACGATAGTGGCCGCCGAATCGATCCAGGAAAGCGAGTTGATGATTTTTTCCATTTAGACTTTTTGATTTAAGTATGCGACTAACCGGTCTTTAATAAAATAATTCCATCCCGCCCTGCAGCTTTCAATACTGAATTCCGGTACATCTTTGGGAAAGGTGTGCAGGCCGTAGTTAGACACCCTCAAATTTGTTCCATTGATCACTTTGATCAATTCGAATTCTACCCGTCCAACACCGTCATATTGTTCATAACGCCAGTCATAAACGATGCGCTGCTCAGGAATAACCTCCAGAATTTTCCACTGATGCAGAAAATCACGTCCTTCATGGTGAATATTGAATTCGGTATAAAAACCAGGCTCAGCGCTAAAGGTGGGAATATTTTCAAAGAACCATTTAATCATCTCAGAATGGTTTGTTATCGCTTCCCAAAGGCGTTTGGCCGGTAGGTCGAAATGCTGTTCAACTACAATAAGATCATGCGTGATATCCATAGTCTTAATTATTATTATCGTAGGTTGCCACGGCAATTTTGGAATCTGCGGTACCGTAATATAGAAACCAGCTTTCTTTAAAATAAATCAGTCCTTCTACGAAGCAAACCTCATTCACCTCGCCAACCTTTTCATATGGTTTGTCTGGGAATATAAAAAAGCTCTCTGAACGATCTTTAAGTTCAAACGGTCTTGATTTATCAAACAATGCTTGTCCGGCCGCATAAGTAAATTTAGGGAGCTTCGGATCATTAAAATTAGCGGCATTGCTTCCGTTGTATATCAATAAAATACCTTCTTCTTTATAAAGGGCATATGGTCCCGGCTCAACAAGCCTGCTGTCGAATTTCCCCATCCTCGGATTAAGGACAGCAATTCTATTTCCCGATTCTTCATTAACAGCCGGTTCCCAATTGATGAGGTCCTCTGAAGTTGCCATAAAGATACTGGTATCGCCATAATACATCCAGTATTTACCATTGATTTTCTTTGCTACAAGCCGGTCATCTATGAGCTCGGCTACAATAGCCCCGGCTTTCGACCAGGTGTTCTCATGAATCGAATCCTTAAGAATCAAACCATGTTTATCCCAGTTTCTCAAGTCGGGAGACGAAGCAAGGCTTAGTCTTGCAGTTTTCCCATCGTAAGAGGTGTAGGTCATAATGTAATTCCCATCAGGACTTTCAACAATACGCGGATCTTCTACACCATCGAAATAACAGAAATAACAGGTTTCAGAATTGGCCTTTTCTCCTTCCAGCTTTTTATAGTTCCATTCGCGTTCGAGCATGCTGTCATTATCCGGATAAAAAACCGGCTCAGGTAGTTTATTAAACCGAAGTCCGTCAATACTAACTGCCATTCCAATTCGGGATGTGCCGTTTATATCCTGGGCACGATAAAGTAAAAAAACACTGTCGTTTCTCACCACTGCAGTCGGGTTCAATACATTCCGTTCTTCCCAGTGTACCAGCTCCTTGCTTATGGGATCCTGGAAAATCAGTTCTTTTGCCGGTTGCAAAATCGGATTTAAGCTATCGACTTTTTCAAAATAGGGGAAGGCCCAACCGGTCTCCGTACTTTCTGCCACCGGGACATTATCCTGGCAAGTCAGGATTATAAAACTTGTCAGAATCAGTGTAATTCCAAAGAAAATGAATAGTGTCTTTTTCATTTTTGCATTTTTGCTTTTAATGCCAATCGATGGCCCAATATTGAATTATATAGATATCATTTACATTATTTCATTTTCTAATTCAAATTCTCTCCCAGGTCTTGTCCGAATTGCAACAGATAATCGTTACAATCATATATCGCAAATTCCCGCATGCCGTAGTCAAAAGTTTCTAAGGGGTAACACACCTTCACTTTATCTTTAAACTCCGTCCATAGTAAGTCTATGGTACTGGTATAGATATACAGACCACCTGTTAGAAATGTATTCGGATGGTCTTGTTCAGTGAAACGTATTGAAAACATAATGGCTACATCCTCTCGTTCCATCCTGGCCCAGTCATTATCTACTTTTTTTACGCATTTAAATCCCAATACTTCTTCGTAGAAGCTAATAGTTTCTTCGATATTGTTGGTTTCTAGCATGGGTATGAGTTCTCTGAGGCTCATTTTATTCTGAAATGGGTTTTAATGTTTTTTCAAAACAAACACTATTGTCAACACCTTGGTAGGGTCCATAGTTTGGGATTCGTGAATACCCACGATTCTCATAGAGAGCAATGGCTTCGGGTTGGCGTTTACCTGTCTCAAGTACACAGCGTTCATAACCTAACTCATATGCCCAGGATTCCAGGGCGAGCAGTACCTGGGAGGCTAACCCCTTTTTTCTAATATCTGGTTTCGTGAAC
>JABDPU010000299.1 GCA_013042625.1 Flavobacteriaceae bacterium
GCCATTGAGGAGTATAAGAAAACTGCGAAAGACCTGGTAGACATCAACACTGTTGAAGTATTGACCGAAGCCTCAGACCTAAGCAGTGGAAAACGGATTTTCGAGACCAACTGTGTGGCCTGTCATATGAGTGATGGCGGCGGCGGTATCGGTCCGAATCTAACAGATGAAAACTGGATCCTGGGCGGCGGCATAAAGAATGTATTTAAAACAGTATCGGAAGGCGGTCGAGATGGTAAAGGTATGATTGCCTGGAAGATGAGTTTGAAGCCTCTTGAGATTGCTCAGGTTTCCAGCTATGTCTTGCAATTTGAGGATACAACTCCAGCCAATCCGAAGGCTGCTGAAGGAGATATCTGGGTGAATCCGGATGCCGAAGCAACCCCGGATCCGGCTGAAGAAGTCAATACTCAGGCCACCGATACTTTAACAGTAGAGACTGAATCCGGAACAGACGGTTCTTAGTAACATCATTTACTAGGAATCTAAATCGCACATATAAGTCTGTATTAAAGAACAGTTACCGTGGACGCACCCGAAAATGAAGTGTTTAGAGATTCCATTGCAACCGTAACCAAAGAAGGTAAACGCGCCTGGATCTTCCCGAAAATACCTAAGGGACGCTTTTATAATAAGCGAAAAATAGTAAGCTACTTTTTATTGGCTTTTCTATTTGCAGCGCCATTTATAAAAATTGGAGGAAACCAGTTCCTTTTGTTCAACGTTCTGGAACGCCGTTTCAATATTTTTAGTTTCCCGTTTTGGCCTCAGGACTTCCATCTATTTGTGATCTCCATGATCATTGGAGTCATATTTGTCACCTTGTTTACGGTGGGATTTGGCCGGATTTTTTGTGGTTGGATTTGTCCGCAGACCATATTCATGGAAATGGTTTTCCGGAGAATTGAATTCTGGATAGATGGTGATCGCACCAGGCAGATGAAACTCAAAAAGCAGGAATGGAATGCTGAAAAGATAAGGAAGCGCGTATTGAAACAGACCATATTTTTGATCATTTCCTTCCTTATTGCCAATGTTTTCCTGGCTTATCTTATAGGAAGTGACAAGTTGTTGAGATATGTAATGGAGGGCCCGGGCAATCATATGGGAACATTCGTCCCATTGGCGATTTTTACAGCCGTCTTCTATTTTGTCTTCGCATGGTTCAGGGAACAGGTTTGTATTATCGCATGTCCCTATGGAAGACTGCAAGGTGTTTTACTGGATACCAAATCAATTGTTGTTGCTTACGATCATAAACGAGGAGAAGGAGAAAATGGCAGAAAAAAATTAAGAAAGGGTGAAGATCGGAAAGCTTTAGGCCATGGAGATTGCATCGATTGTTTTCAGTGTGTTCATGTTTGTCCGACTGGTATTGACATCAGGAACGGCACCCAATTGGAATGCGTAAACTGTACAGCTTGTATTGATGAGTGCGATACCATAATGGATAAAGTTGGTATGCCCCGCGGATTGATCCGATATGCCAGTGAGGAGAACATTGAAAAGAAGGCGAAGTTCAGGTTAACGGGTAGAATGAAAGGTTATATAGCCGTGTTGGTTATTCTCACCGGAGTCCTTTTAGGTATGCTGGCACTGAGGAATGAAGTTGAAGCCAGGGTTTTACGACTTCCGGGGACTCTATATGAGAAGAAGGAGAATAACATGATCAGTAATGTATTCACTTATAAACTGGTTAACAAAACAACCGCTGAAATCAAAAACGTGTCATTCAAGGTGCGTAAAGTTCCTGCTACGATTAAACTGGTTTCAGCTACAGGTGAATTGAATGTGCCTGAACAAGGTATAGCAGAAGGCACAGTATTTATAGAGGTACCGAAGGCACAGCTGAAAGGTGATAAAAATAAATTGATAATTGAAGTACTGAGTGCAGGTGAACTTATCGAAACCACAACGGTGAATTTCCTGGGCCCAAGAAATTATAATTAAACTGTTATGAAAATTAATTGGGGAGTTGGAATTGTGATTGCATTTGTGCTGTTCATCGCATTCATCATGTATTTTGTAATCAGGATGAATACAGATGAGAAATTAGAGCATGACCTGGTCACAGACGAATATTACCAGGAGGAATTGAAATACCAGGAATCCATAGATAAAGAAGAAAATTCCAAGGAGTTAAAGACGAATATCAGCTGGTCGAAGACGAAAGAGGGCCTGAGTATCATCTTCCCGGCCGAATTGGATTATAAAGAAATTAAAGGTAAAGTGTTCCTATACAGACCATCTAATAAACAGCTAGACATTGAAGTGCCAATTTCATTGTCTAATCATTATTTGCTCATACCTGACGATAGTTTATTGGATGGTCGTTGGAACATTCATGTAGATTGGCAATATAAGAATACGCCTTATCTTTTTAAAGAAGAAATAGTATACTAATTATGCTTTGGTCTGGTTTCGTACTGGGATTATTGGGAAGCCTGCACTGCGTTGGCATGTGCGGGCCAATTGCCTTTATGCTCCCGGTTGACCGATCTAATTCTTTTAATAAGGTTTTTCAAATTGGGATTTATCATTTCGGAAGATTATTCAGTTATGGATTAATCGGATTGCTATTCGGGTGGCTCGGAAAGAGTTTCTATCTGTTCGGTCTTCAGCAGCAACTATCAATTGCTATTGGAATTATCATGATTCTTGCCGTTCTCTGGCGTAATCACTGGCTTTCCGGATTTTCTTTAACCCGGCCACTTTATAAACTGATCTCCAAGCTTAAATCTTCCCTGGGAAGTGCATTAAAAAAGAAAAGTCCGGACACCTTACTCACCATAGGATTTCTGAATGGGTTTTTACCATGCGGACTCGTTTATATGGCAGCTATAGGTTCGGTGGCTACCGGTGATGCTTTAAAAGGTTGGCTCTACATGGTTCTCTTCGGAATTGGGACCATCCCCCTGATGACGGCAGCCATTTATCTCGGGAAATTTCTAAACACAAAAATGAGAGAAAAGATCAGAAGGGCCATCCCTGTAGTTGTAGTTATTATAGGACTGTTGTTTATTCTTCGGGGAATGGGTCTTGGTATTCCTTATATCTCTCCTGCGCCTGCAGTTGAAATGGCTACAGGCACCATGAATTGTCATTAAAAAAAGAGTCGATTGATTTTTCAACCGGCTCTTTTCTCTTCATAAGAATGTGGTTCTCACATTCCATAAACAAAACAATTACTTAAATCTTAAATGTCATGACTGGCAATGTTGAGTGATTTGCCAGATCCTCTGAAATACTTCCTTCAAAGAAATGTGCTAATCCGGTTCGACCATGAGTAGCAATAGCTATAAGGTCTGCACCTATAATGTTAGCATATGATATAATACCCTGTTCAACAGAATAATCACTCACATATGCCACTTCATTCATTTTATCAAGGTTGCCAGTAGCCTTTTTCATAAATTCAGCCACACGTTTTTCCATTTCGGGAGTACTTCTGAATCCAATATTAGGCAGGTTCACATATACCAGGTGTATTTTAGAACCCATTTTTTCAAATACGTCCCTCGCATCGTGATAGGCCTTTACAGATTCTTCTGAAAAGTCACAGGCGAATACCACATTCTCGAAATCCATTAAAATAGGATTATGCTTGATCACGAGTACCGGAATTTCGCTGTGCCTGACCACTTTTTCTGTATTCGATCCTACAAAAAATTCCTTCACACCGCTGGCACCATGCGATCCCATTACGATTAAATCGGCATTTTGTTCTTTGGCAACATCATTAACTTCGCTAAAGACTTTAAAGTGCTTTACAATCGGGGTTATTTTTATACCATTTAAATAGTCTTTTTCAAGAAATTGATCAAAGCGCTTTTCCGCTAGTTTTAGCAGGAAAAATGCCTTGGATTGTTGTTCGCCAGTATTATGTGTCAATATGGCGTCGGAGATCTCCAGCATATGCAAGGCCAGGAGTTCTGCATCATGTTTTTGAGCAATTATGGCGGCGGCTTCCAATGCATATTCAGAATGCTCTGAAAAATCAATGGGTACAATAATTTTTTTCATAAGCTTTGTTATTCTTACCGTTTTAAAACCGAAATTTTAAAGGTAAATTTAAAACTAATTAATTGGATGTCGCTAGTTACACAATCATCTCTAATCAAAAATATCACCAATTAGCTTGGAAAAAAATGATAATTGTCATCTGGATTTCTTCAAGAAAGGATATGAAAATGCCATTTTTCGTCCAATGAATTTCTAAAACCAAGGGCTTCCATGTAAATTGTAGGTTCATTCAGGAACCAATTGAATCAATTTTATCAATGAAAAGTATGATTTTTGAAGTCACCATTGTTGACCAGCATAGTTTAATCCTACCGGATGAAATCGTCAGGCCATTTAAGGAAGCAGGGCATCAAAGAGTTTTGGCTAAAGCCAGGTTTAATGGTAAAGAAGTCGATTTTCATGCGGCGCTTCAAAATGATAAAAATGGTTTAAACCGGATGACCTTCGGAAAAACTCTTCAGAAGAAACTCGGTGTTTTTATCAATGATTATTTCGAATTACAACTGTTTGAGGACCGTTCCAAATACGGTGTGGAAATGCCCGAAGAACTCAATGCCGTTTTCCAAAGTGACCAGGAGGCTTTCGATCGATTTGAAATGCTGACACCCGGGAGGCAACGCAGTATTATTTACAGCATTAAAAGATATAAAAACAGTCAGACGAGAATTGATAAATCTTTGATGGTCGGTGAAAATCTGAAAAAAGGTATCTCCGATCTAAAACTCATCCTCAAACATAACTGAAGATTTGTAAATCCTGAAATATTGGTTAACTTTCCCTCAAATAACAATTCCAACATTATGAAGAAAATATTCATGTCATTACTGGCCCTTTCATTAGTCCTGACACTTGGATGTAAAAAGGATAAAAAAGAGGAGGTGTCGGACGAAGATACACAAGTTGAGACTTCAGTTGATTCGGATGAGTCCACAGCTACTTCTCTAGAAGAGCGTAAGATTACTGTAAGACTCGAGTCTAAAAGCGGAAGTAACGCCAGCGGAAATGCCATCATAAAGCAAGATGAAAATGGGGTAGTTTCCTTAATTGTGGTAGTGGGCGGACTTTCTGAAGGGGAACATGCTATTCACCTGCACGAAAAAGCTGATTGCTCTGCTGAGGATGGCACATCTACAGGCGGACACTGGAATCCAACGGCTCAAGCTCATGGAAAATGGGGCTCTGCAGATGGATATCATAAAGGAGATATTGGCAATTTTACAGCCGACGCCAATGGTAATGGTGCCATTACTTTTATTACACCAGAATGGTGCGTTGGTTGTGGAGACCCTGTAAAAGACATTCTTGGAAAAGCGATTATCATTCACGAGGGGTCTGATGACTTCACCACTCAGCCTACCGGAGCAGCCGGAGGAAGAGTGAGTTGTGGTGGGATAATCGAATAGAGAGAAAAACCAAATACAATAAAGCTACTCTCGGGTAGCTTTTTTTCTATAACCAGCAGCATGAACCCTTCTGCAAGCGGATGGATCAATAAATTATTACGATCCTTATTCCATAATAAGGCCTATGCTGCTATTAGCTTAAATGACCTTTACGACGACCTTCGGCTAAGTGGTTTTCTTTATGGAAGCAGCATGAGGGTTGTTGGCGGTTTCGTTGATCATTCGGGACTGACGCGAGAGGAACTGAGCAAGCTGAATCTTCTTATCGCATTAAATTGTGCCTACAAGGAAAGTGAGA
>JABDPU010000300.1 GCA_013042625.1 Flavobacteriaceae bacterium
CTGGACGTTAACGGAGAGGTGATTGTCGTCAGTCAGTTTACATTGCATGCCAGTACCAAAAAGGGAAATCGCCCAAGTTATATCAAGGCGGCTAAACCTTCTGTGGCTATACCTTTATATGAGGAATTCAAGATGTATATGGAGGGAGTTTTAAGGCGATCGGTTCAATCGGGTAAATTCGGAGCAGATATGAAGGTTTCCCTGGTGAATGACGGCCCGGTTACCATTATAATCGATACAAAAAATAAAGAATAATGAATATTCAAAACGCGCAGGAGAGTGTAGACATTTGGATCAAAAACCATGGTGTACGTTATTTCAATGAGCTGACCAATATGGCTCAACTTACCGAAGAAGTAGGAGAGGTGGCACGAATCATTGCCAGGCGTTATGGCGAACAATCTGAAAAAGAAAGCGACAAAGAAAAAGACCTGGGCGAAGAATTAGCAGATGTGCTTTTTGTGGTGCTATGCCTCGCCAATCAAACAGGTGTTGATTTGCAGCAGGCGTTTGATCGTAAACTCGAATTAAAGGCCAAACGCGATCATGATCGCCATCACGGTAATGAAAAGCTTAGATAATGCTGCTTAAACTCCGCAAATCTTCTTTAATAAACGATTCTCAAATCAATATTACCGGCTCAAAAAGCGAGTCGAATCGGCTTTTGATCTTGCAGGCATTGCTGCACGGAATTGAACTTGAAAACATTTCCAATGCAGATGATGTTCAATTAATGATGAAGGCTTTGGCATCAGATTCCAAAGAAGTTGATATCCACCATGCCGGAACTGCTATGCGTTTTCTCAGCTCCTATTTTGCTTCTTCTCCAGGGCGAAATGTCATATTAACGGGTTCAACCCGAATGAAACAGCGGCCTATCGGTATACTGGTTGACGCATTGCGTTCGATGGGCGCAGAAATCGAATATGTGGAGAACGAAGGGTTTCCACCCTTAAAGATCAATGGTAAGCAGCTCAAATCGAATCACGTAAAGCTCAAGGCCGGGATAAGCAGTCAGTACATAACCTCATTAATGCTAATCGGAAGTCGGATTCCCGGAGGTTTGAAAATCGAACTTGAGGGTGATTTGACATCGGTTCCTTATATAATGATGACGGAAAAGCTGCTGAATCAGGTGGGTGCGACCTGCAGTTTTCAGAATAAAACCATAAAGGTTGCAGAGTATTCAAAAAACACTGAGAAAAAATTAATTACCGTGGAATCGGATTGGTCATCGGCATCTTATTATTACAGCCTGGTGGCATTAAGTGCGGTTGGCACTTCTGTCAGCATAAGCTCTTATAAAGAAGATAGTCTGCAGGGCGATTCAGCCCTTAAAGAACTCTACCCGGAGTTTGGTGTCAGTTCAGAGTTTATAGGTAATAAACTGATTCTGAAGAAGAATTATAATCCGGAAATCAAGTCCTTGCATTTCGATCTGATCAATACACCCGATATTGCCCAAACCATTGCGGTTACTTGCCTCGGTTTAGGTTTAGATTGCCATCTTACCGGGCTTCACACCTTAAAAATTAAGGAAACCGACAGGCTAATGGCACTCAAAACGGAAATCGAAAAATTTGGAGGGAAGGTTATAATAACTGATGAGTCGTTAACACTTGAATCTCCTGGAAAATTAAAAAGCGATTGCACTGTAAATACCTATAATGACCATCGCATGGCCATGGCTTTTGCACCTTTGGCATTGGTAACCGACCTACTAATTGCAGACGCTGATGTTGTGAGTAAATCGTATCCTGACTTTTGGAAAGATTGGTCTGCTTTAGGCATCGAAATAAGCGAATTTTAAAATAATACTCCAAATACTTGACAACCCCTGTTTTGGGATTGTATATTTGCAACTCTCTAAAATTGACTGCTTATCAATAAAATGAAATTATCCCATTTTAATTTTGATCTTCCGCTGGATCGACTGGCGGAATATCCTACTGAACACCGTGATGAAGCAAAACTCATGGTGCTAAATAGGGCTGATCAAAGTATTGAACACAAATCATTTAAAGATCTTATCGATTATTTTGATGAGGATGATGTTGTAATTTTAAACAACACAAAAGTATTCCCTGCAAGGCTTTTCGGAAATAAAGAAAAGACCGGTGCTCGGATTGAGGTTTTCCT
>JABDPU010000303.1 GCA_013042625.1 Flavobacteriaceae bacterium
TGGTGAGGCAGAAATCATGAAAAATGATATCATTAACAATCACCCCGATTCGCGTTATGCGAGTATTCTGCTTAATCCTGAAATTATACTTGAAGAAGACGAAAACAGCCCTGAATTCATTTATGAAGGACTTTACGGCAAATATGAAGAGCAGAGCTATGCCGAGGTGATTGAACAATGCGATAAATTCATCAACATGTATGATGGTGAAGCAATTGTACCTAAGTTCGAATTCTTAAAAGCGGTATCCAGAGGAAGGCTGCAAGGTTTCGAGGCCTATAAAGAATCTATAAACTATATTGCCCTTAACTACCCAAACAGTCCGGAAGGTAAGAAAGCCGAAGAAATCGTTCAGAATAGCCTGCCACTGCTCGAGAGAACCGAGTTTCATGATGACAGTAATCTTAACAGTTTTAAGGTAGTTTATCAGTTCGAAGTCGATCAGACAGATGAAATAGAAGAGTTTAAAGCCGAATTGGATGAGGCTGTTGAACGAGTGCGTTACCTCGAATTAAAAACATCTGTAGATCATTATGATGGCAATATCCTATTCGTTATCGTTCATAACTTAAAAAGCTATGAAGGCGCACAGGGATTTGGTGAAATTTTGAATGAATATGAAGAGAATAATATCAATAAACCCTATTTCTCGATCTCATCTGCCAATTACCAAATCGTGCAGATACATAAAAGTTTAGAAGCCTATTTAAATTCACAATAACACGCTTAACCCCGAGTATTGTATGTTTTCAGAATCAAAAAAAGGAAAAATGACACAAGAATCCTCCACTCAGCAGAATATTATAGCTCAGGACACTAAAATTGTCGGGGATATAATCAGTAAAGGTGCTTTCCGAATAGACGGACAGGTAGAAGGAAATGTTAGAACACAAGGAAAAGTTGTAGTTGGCAAATCCGGCTTTGTAAACGGTACTATTGAAGGAACCAATGCTGATTTCGAAGGCAGTTTCTCAGGAAAATTAAAGCTTTCCGGCACTTTGTCCCTAAAGTCGACTGCTTATATCCAGGGCGAAGTTGAAGTGGGGAAACTTGCTGTTGAACCGGGAGCAACTTTCAATGCTGTATGCAATATGAAAGGCGCTGTGAAAGAACTCAATAAGGGTGAACAACAACAAAAACCAACCCAGGAAAAAGGGAAAACAGCTTAAGCAGGTTGCCGTTCTTTCAGGGATTGCATTCCAACTTGCAATTATTACGGGATTGGGAGCTTTTCTTGGCCATAAGTTGGACGAACGTTACTCAACCTCAGAACCGATTTACACCATCATAGGTACCTTTCTCGGCTTCGGGATCGCTATGTATGGCGTGGTGAAGCAGGTCAATAAAGTGAGTAAATAATGTCTGGCTCAACATCTCGATTAAAGCCTTTTTTAATAAACCTGTTAGCATTAGGCGGAATACTTTTTGCCGCTCATAGTTATTTGCTTTATCAATTCTATGAGGGGGATTTAATTATTCCTGTTTGGGCGATCCATGTCTTTAATTCGGCCATGGTTTTTACGGTCTATTATGTATTGCTTAAAAATGTTCAAAGCGGACAAAAAAAAGTACTGTATTTATTCTTTGCCTTAACCATTGGTAAGATGTTTCTGGCCTTGCTGTTTTTGAGTCCACTTTTCTTTAAAGAAACAGCTGATCTGGAGCTGGAAGTAATGAACTTTTTTGTCCCATATTTCCTCTATTTAGGCTTTGAAATATTCAGCATTTATAATTTTCTCCAAAAAATCTAATCCTTAACTATTTTAGTTTGTTAATTAATATAATGTGTGTACATTTGCAGCGAATTTTCAACGAGGTGTTTTAATACGATAATCCGATGCAGATCAACACGTTTAAACTGCTTTTTTTAAGTCTATTTTTAGCCCTATCATTTTCCGGATTTGCAACTGAAAATAAAGATGCCGAAGGCGGCGATGAAGAACTCAATATCGCCGAGATGATCTTACATCACGTAAGCGATAACCATAGCTTTCATATTTTAGATTGGGATGGCCACCCGGTTTCGGTGCCACTACCCGTTATTTTATGGACCAATGAAGGACTTGTGACCTTTATGTCTTCTGAATTTCATCATGATGAGGATGGGAAAGTTGTTGTTGAAAAAAAGGGTCAGAAACTTACATATTACCATGGTAAGATATACTATGCCAATGATTCTGCAGATGCCAGCGGAAAGTATGTGAGCGTTGATGAAGAAGGACATGCTACAAACGCGCGTATGTTGGACTTGTCCGTTACGAAGAATGTATTTTCGATGCTGATGTCAATGATTGTATTGATGTTGATTTTTATAGGATCTGCACGAGCATATAAAAAATCGGAAAACAATATACCAAGAGGCATTGCCAGATTTACTGAGCCACTTATACTGTTTGTTAAAAACGACATAGCGATCCCGAATATTGGAGAGAAAAAACACAAGAAGTTCTTACCTTACTTATTGACGATCTTCTTCTTTATCTGGATCAATAATATATTTGGGTTGATTCCATTCTTCCCATTCAGCGCGAACTTGAGCGGAAATATTGCATTTACTTTCGCATTGGCCTGCCTGACATTTATCATAACAACTTTGAACGGAAACAAGGATTATTGGAAGCACATCTTCTGGATGCCAGGAGTACCGGTGCCAATGAAGTTGTTCCTTGCCCCAATCGAACTGATTGGAGTATTTACAAAACCGATCGCACTGTTTATTCGTTTGTTCGCAAACATCACAGCGGGGCATATCGTGATATTAGCACTGATCTCTCTGATTTTTGTATTCAGAAACATGTATGGTGATGTTGCAGGGTATGCTGTATCACCGGTATCGGTTGCTTTCGTAGTATTTATCAGTCTGATCGAGATCCTGGTGGTAGCGATTCAGGCTTATATATTTACCATCCTGTCGGCACTTTACTTTGGTATGGCAACAGCCGAACACGATGATCATTAAAATTGAACTTTTAATTTAATTCTTTATATATGGAATCATTAGTAACAATTGCAGCAGTGGGTGCAGGTTTAGCAGCGATCGGAGCCGGTATCGGTATCGGTCGAATTGGTGGATCAGCAATGGACGCTGTTGCAAGACAACCTGAAATGTACGGGAAGATTCAAGCGCTTGCCCTGATTATGGCGGCATTCGTTGAGGCGATCGCACTTTTCGCAATCGTAATCGCGTTTATCAAAGGTTAAAACCAGAAAGCAATCAAGGCGTAACGGTTGGTTGCGCCTTGATTGAAATTAAATTAAAACAAGACAAGAGTTATGTTAACACCTGAATTAGGATTAATCGTTTGGACTACCATAGCCTTCGGAGTGCTGTTTTTTGTACTCACCAAGTATGCCTGGAAGCCGATCTTGAATTCTGTAAATGAGCGTGAAAGCTCTATTAAAGGGGCCCTTGAGGAAGCAGAAAAGGCAAGACTTGAAATGGAGAACCTCCAGGCCGATAATGAACGTATTTTGAAAGAAGCACGTGCAGAAAGAGAATCAATGCTTAAGGAGGCGCGTGAAATGAAGAATAAAATGATCACCGACGCCAAGGATGAGGCCCAGAAAGAAGCGAGCAAGATGATCGAGCAGGCTCAGGCTGCCATTGAAAGCGAGAAAAAAGCAGCGATGGCAGAACTTAAAAGCCATGTTGCCGGACTTGCAGTAGATATAGCTGAGAAGGTGGTAAGAGACGAACTCACTAATAAAGATAAACAAATGCAACTGGTGGAGTCTATGCTAGGTGACGCCAAATTAAACTAAGCATTTATGGCAGGACGAGCAGCAATACGATATGCAAAAGCAGTTCTTGGATTGGCTAAGGAGCGTGATTTGACGGAGGCTATCAATACCGATATGCTCAACATCAAATCTACGATTGCCGATAACGAGGAGCTGGAGCTTGTATTGAAAAGTGCAGTGATAAAGAATGATGATAAGAGAAAAGTTCTTGCCGGAGTATTTGATCAGGCTAATGCTCTAACCAAAGGGCTTTTCAACCTCCTGATCTCAAACAAGCGAATCGATATCCTGGCCGATGTGGCTGAGAAATATAACCGCTTGTACGATGAGTTCACCGGAAAGGAAAAGGCCACTGTAATCACTGCAGTTCCGATGTCAAGCGATTTGGAAATGAAGGTTCTGGCTAAGATCAAGGAATTGACAGATAAGGCGGTGGAGTTGGAAAATGTTGTAGATGAAACCATCCTTGGAGGATTTATCTTAAGAGTTGGCGACAAGCAATATAACGCGAGTATAGCGAACCAGTTAAACCGATTAAAACGAGAATTTACTCTGAATTAAATTCAGAACACCATATTTAAAACAAAAGGAAAATGGCAGAAGTAAAACCGGCTGAGGTATCAGCGATTTTAAAACAACAACTATCAGGATTTGAGGCATCAGCTTCCCTTGATGAAGTGGGGACTGTACTTAATGTTGGTGACGGTATTGCCCGTATCTATGGCTTATCGAATGCACAGTATGGCGAGTTGGTTGAATTTGAGAACGGCCTTGAAGGGATTGTACTTAACTTAGAGGAAGATAATGTTGGTGTGGTATTGTTAGGTCCTTCAACAGAGATCAAAGAAGGTGCTACAGTGAAACGAACAGAGCGTATCGCTTCGATTAATGTAGGAGAAAAAATGCTTGGTCGCGTGGTTGACACCCTTGGTACTCCAATTGATGGTAAAGGGCCGATAGGCGGAGATTTGTATGAAATGCCATTGGAGCGTAAAGCTCCCGGTGTAATTTTCCGCCAGCCTGTAAATGAGCCATTGCAAACAGGAGTTAAGGCTATTGACTCTATGATCCCGATTGGTAGAGGTCAGCGAGAGCTTGTAATTGGTGACCGTCAAACAGGTAAGACCACCGTTTGTATCGATACCATTATTAACCAGAAAGAATTCTACGATGCCGGAGAGCCGGTATTTTGTATATATGTAGCAGTTGGCCAGAAGGCTTCAACCGTGGCACAAATCGCCAAGACCCTTGAAGAAAAAGGTGCCTTGGACTACACTATTATTGTGTCTGCGAGTGCTGCTGATCCTGCGCCAATGCAGGTATATGCTCCTTTTGCGGGTGCAGCTATCGGTGAGTACTTCAGAGACACAGGGCGTCCGGCTTTGATCATATATGATGACCTGTCAAAGCAAGCGGTTGCCTATCGTGAGGTGTCACTTCTGCTTCGTCGTCCACCTGGGCGTGAAGCTTATCCCGGAGACGTTTTCTACCTGCATTCAAGATTGCTTGAGCGTGCAGCAAAAGTTATTAATGATGACAGCGTTGCCCAAAATATGAATGATTTACCGGAACCGCTTAAGCCGGTTGTAAAAGGAGGAGGATCTTTAACTGCACTGCCGATTATCGAAACACAGGCAGGTGACGTTTCTGCATATATCCCGACAAACGTAATCTCGATTACCGATGGCCAGATATTCCTTGAAAGTGACCTCTTTAACTCTGGTGTACGCCCTGCGATTAACGTAGGTATTTCGGTATCTCGTGTTGGTGGATCGGCACAGATCAAATCGATGAAAAAGGTTGCCGGGACACTTAAACTTGACCAGGCACAATATAGAGAGCTTGAAGCTTTTGCTAAATTCGGATCAGACCTTGATGCAGCTACGTTAAACGTGATCGAAAAAGGTAAAAGAAATGTGGAAATTCTTAAACAATCACAGAATGATCCATTTAAGGTTGAGGACCAGGTTGCGATCATTTTCGCAGGATCTAAAAACCTCTTAAGAGATGTTCCTGTGAACAAAGTGAAAGAGTTTGAGCAGGGCTTCATCGAATTCCTGAACGCAAAACATCGCGATGTTCTGGACACCATAAAATCTGGGAAGTTAACCGATGAAGTAACAGATACTTTAAACGCTGTTTGTAAGGATCTGGCTTCTAAATACGTGTAACTGTAATAAAACGCAATGGCAAACCTCAAGGAAATAAGAAGTAGGATCAGCTCGGTTAAATCAACCATGCAGATTACCAGTGCCATGAAAATGGTATCGGCTGCAAAGTTGAAAAAAGCCCAGGACGCTATTACTGCCATGCGTCCATATGCCAATAAGCTAACTGAACTACTTCAAAGTTTAAGTGCAACGCTGGATTCAGATACCGGAAATAAATTCGCGGCTCAGCGCCCCGAAAATAAAATTTTAGTTGTAGCAATAACATCTAACAGGGGGCTATGCGGTGCGTTTAATTCTAACGTTATTAAAGAATCGATCAGGCTGACCCAGGAAGAACATTCCAACGCGGAGGTTTCAATGCTTACCATCGGGAAAAAAGGGAATGACATACTTAGCAAAACACAAAACATTATTTTGAATAATGATGAGGTGTTCGATAACCTCACTTTCGATAATGTTGCGACCATTGCTGAAATTTTGATGGCGAAGTTTGAAGAGGCCGAGTTCGATAAGATTATTCTGGTATATAATAGTTTTAAAAATGCCGGAACCCAAATAGTCAGAACGGAGC
>JABDPU010000306.1 GCA_013042625.1 Flavobacteriaceae bacterium
TGGTGAACTGAACACCTTCATTTCTGCCTCTGTACATGGCGAATAGGGAGAACGACAATTTCTTATTGACTTTAAAATTATTGAACATGCGCACATTCCATACCACATTGTCTACTTCAATTTCCCTTATTTCAATGTCGTCTTCTGTTGCCACATCGGGAGAGGCAGTAAGTATTTCAGTGAAACTCTTCTGTGTTTGAGAATACAGGTCGAAACTACCATTTATACTCCACCATTTGGTCGGACGATAATTTGAGGACAGCTCGAGTCCGTATGAAGAGGTGTTATCGAAATTCTCAAAAGTCAGGATGATACGGTTCAAATCGGCGCGATCTACAAATACAGCCTGTGTGATCAGATCTTCAATCAACCTGTAAAATACACCTGCAGTAATACTTCCTTTTTCCATCTGACGCGTATAATTCACTTCAATGGAGTTGGTGAACTGGGGTTCTAATTCCTGGTTACCGAACTGGGATATCAATGGCGTATTCCATTCCGGAAGCGGATTCACTTGTCCGACACCCGGCCTGTCTACTCTCCTGCTATAACTCATCTGATACGAATTCTTTTCAGATGGATTATAGGTGATAAATGCCGATGGATAAACCTGTACATAGTCATTATCAAATGGGACCTCGGTTACCTCATTAGTCTCAAGATCGGTTTCCTCTGCCAGCGTTTCTACATTTACAGTTTCCGCCCTGACACCAAATTGATAAGACCATTTCTCAAATTGCTTGGAATATGTTGCATAAGCTGAGTATATATCACGCTTATAATCGAATTGAGTCGTAGACGGGATGTATTCACCCAGCTCATTTTGCGACCTGCCATCCGATTCATAGCTTATCAGGTTATCAAACAGCCTGGCTTCCAGTCCGAGCTCAAGTTTGGTATCTTCCGAAAGCGGATTCACATAATCCAAATTAATCGTAGTCCGATCTCTTTCCGTATCGGTCAGTTCGAAGAAGTTTGGCCTGATAAAGAACCCTGTGAAAGTATTGTCGGTTCGAGAATCCCCTTCAAAGGCATTATGATCGGCTTCCAGTTCAATGTTATGGCCTTCTTTATCAAAATCTAACTTATAATTGAAGTTGTATTGAGCCGAATGATTTTCATTGATATTAGCGATATGCTGAAACTGATCCGTTGATGAATCCTGATAAAATATATCCGTATCACCTTCCACACCTCCGTCAAACAGGTTTTGATTTGTAAATAGAGAAATCGTGTTCTTGTCATCCAGATAGATATCAACTCCTGCTTTGATCAAATGCGACTGCCTGTCGTCAAGGATATCTATGGTTTGAATGATTTCCTGTTCCGGCCTGTTGATAGCACCATAATTGACATTCTTAGAGATGTTGTTACTATAGTTTCCGAAAAAATTGAATTTACCTGTTCTGTAATTCAAATCCAGTGCGCTGTTGAATTTTGGTTCACGCTCATACGCCAGTCCGACATTCAAATTTCCGTTAAAACCTAATTTGGTGTTCTTATGAAGAATTATGTTTATGATACCACTCATCCCTTCCGGATTATATTTGGCCGAAGGATTGGTAATCAGTTCAATTTGTTTGATTGAAGTCGATGGAATCTGTTTAAGAAGCTGTGCGGCAGGGATGTTCGATAATTTACCGTCCACCATTACACGTACATTTTGATTCCCCCTCATGCTTAACGCTCCGGTCTGCTGGTCAACATTTACTGAAGGCAGGTTATTCATGATGTCTGAAGCTGTGGGTCCACTGGTCGTCAGGTCTTTTCCTACATTGATGACCTTTCGGTCTACTTTTTGTTGTATGGTAGACACTTCGGCTACAAGTTCAACTTCATCCAGGCTTTCAGCTTCTTCCAGCAGGCGTATTTCCCCCAGGTTGATCCTGGAACTTTTTCTACTGACGGTGATTTCCTTTTCTACTTTCTGAAATCCTATAAACTGAACGCTTACGGTATAGGTGCCTTCAGGAATTTTTTTGATCTGAAATGATCCGTCATCCATTGTGATACCTCCTGTTACAATTTCACCCTCACTATTCTTAATCACGATATTCACATATGGCAGTGGCTCATTTAGCGCATCGTCTATAACTGTTCCGCTTACCTGCCCATCTTTAAAGGTCTCATTGGTTGGTTTTGCCAGGGCAGGGGATAGGCACAGAAAAAATACTGCCCAGATGGCAATGAAATGTCTCATTGATTTTTTGATTGATGATGTTTAAATTTAACTCGGTTAAATAATAGACGATCATCCAAATGGGCTGTTACTCAATTTAACAGACCTTAACATCCTTTTAACACTATGCCATCTAAAACCTTGGTTTTCGGCGCTTCTCTTAAACCGGAGCGGATTTCAAATAAAATAATTCACCGGCTGGTGAATTATGGCGAAGATGTTTTCGCATTCGGTTTGAAGAAAGGCACTGTGAGTGATGTTGAA
>JABDPU010000317.1 GCA_013042625.1 Flavobacteriaceae bacterium
CACCGCCAACTTGGGCATTTGATGGAGTGGCAGTAGGACCTTCAGGCAATGTATACATTTCAGGAGCGGGTGCGAATGTTATATATCGTATCTCAGGGAATAAGCTTAAATAATTTTATCGAATTAAGACCGATGCTTAAATTATAAGTAATAAGCCATTCCGGAAGGCATTAATTCTGGAATGGTTTTCTTTATTATGGACCAAACCTATTCCTTGACTTTCATGAGTTTCTTGTTTGAGTATTAATGAATGAAGTAAATTGTCCGAGTTTCTAATGATTTAAAAAGTACTTATAAACAATCACGGTACATATAACACCCCAGAAAAAGGCAAAAATGCCGTAGCCCCAAAGTCCAATTTTCCTTAGTAACCAATAATTAACTCTGAATTTGATTGGAATGAGTTTATCAATAAATTTTTTTTCAAATGAATATTCCATAATTACCTTATCAATGTTTGTCCAATTATAATGCAATTAAATTCCACCATGCCATAACATGCTCCTTTCGCCTTTAAATGACCATTGTTAAATCAAGACTCTATGGCTGTTTACCAGCAGCTTAATAAGAAAGAGAATAATTATCTGCTCGAAACCTCTTTTAGGCATTTTTCGAAAGAAATTTCTGCCTGTTCACACCTGAATATTGATAAAAATATGGTGTGTAATTGACCGGATAAATTATTTCTAAATTAACCTATAAAAGGTTTATTGGAAACAAACGGCTGGTGATAATAGCGTTTTCCCGTAGCCTTATACATGGCGTTGGCCAAGGCTCCCATAACCGGGGGAAGTGGTGGTTCTCCTAATCCCGTAGGATGAACGTCACTCTCTACAAAATGGACTTCCTGTTGCCTTGGTGCTTCATTGTGCCTTATAATCCGGTATTTATCGAAGTTATCGGCTTGAGGAACACCATCTTTAAAACTCATTGCACTATACATTGCGTGGCCAATCCCATCAATAACACCGCCCTCAACCATGTTCGTGGCGGCATCCGGATTGATTACTATTCCACAATCCACGGCGCTAATGACATTTTCAATTTTCGGAACGCCACCTTCCACAATCATATCCAGAACCTGAGCTACATAAGAATTATGGCAGTAGTAAGCAGCAACGCCCCTTGAAACACCAGACTGAGTTGAACTCCAGTTCGATTTTTCCTTAACCAATTGTAAAACTCCTGCGTATCGTTCGGCATCATAATCGTTGTTTTCTCCTACAGGATTATTGATAGCCTTATCAAAAAGCTCTAATCGGAAATCTATAGGATCCTTACCCGCTAATTCTGCTACTTCATCAAGGAAGGATTGCTCGGCGCCTGCAATAAAATTAGAACGAGGTGCGCGCCAGGCGCCAACGCTCACATTCGATTTTAAAGTCCATTGTTCAGCCTGGTAATTCTCGACTGCCCCAGCAGGAAAACGATTGGCAAAGAGCGGACTTTCAGGTATTCCGCCTGCTCTGACCATAAAAGCAACCATTTCATTATTTTCATTCAATCCGGCTTTATACGTTACATGATAGGCCGGACGATAGTTACCAAAGGTCATGTCATCCTCTCTGCTATATACCAGTTTAACCGGATTTTTTATTTTTTGAGAAATCACTGCAGCTTCAACAAGAAAATGCCCGTATAATCGTCTTCCAAAACCTCCACCCATTCTTGTCATTTGAATATCAACCTGCTCCAAACTTAAGCCAAGTCTGGCAGCAACGCTTTGTTCCATAAACTCAGGGGTTTGAATTGGGCCAATCAATTCGGCATGATTATCGGTAACATCTGCATAAAAATTCATCGGCTCGAGAGTGTTATGCGGGAGGAACGGACAGCTGTAACTGCGTTCAATTGTCTTTACAGATGCTTTGAAAGCATTATCAACGTTACCATCACTTCTAACCACCTGGCCTGGCTTAATAGCCATCTCGGCCATATTCAGGCTATGTGTTTGGGAATTTTCCAGACCTGCAGGATATTCAGTAGTCATTTTGTTGCCAAACATATCGATTTCATAGCTTGAATCTCCTGTTTCTTCCCATTCTACCTGAAGCATCTTCTTAGCTTGCATAACCTGCCAGGTGCTCTCACCAACTATAACTACCTTTTCATTAAAAGTGGCAATGTCAGCAAAACTTTTCCTCGTACCATCGGTATAGGTTTCAATTGTAAATACGTCTTTTATTCCAGGCATATTTTTAACCGCAGAAGCATCCATTGACTTGTACTTCATGCCAAAGGCAGGCGGAATAACAAGCATGGCTACAAGCATTCCTTCCTTATATATATCCAGTCCATAAAGGGGTTGACCAGTGACAATTTTTAATCCGTCCACATTTCTTTTAGACGTACCGATGATGTTGAAGTTTTTAGTTTCTTTAAGCTCTACTTCTTCGGGCACCTCTAGTTTAGCAGCTGCTGAGGCCATCTCACCAAAGTGAGCTGAATTTCCGCTGCCTTCATGGTATATAATACCTGCTGAAGTTGTTATTTCGGCAATCGGCACAGACCAGCTTTGAGCGGCAGCTTCCTTAAGCATATGTCTTGCGGTTGCTCCAGCCATTCGGAGTCCGTCCCAGCCTTGTCGGATCGACTGGCTGCCACCGGCAAGTTGACGAGTGAACAATTCGGTGTTCAGTGGTGCCTGTTCAACAAGCACATTATTCCAGTCGGTATCCAATTCCTCAGCCACGATCATTGGCATGGAGGTTTTTACATTTTGTCCGATTTCGGGATTAGGCGACATGATGGTAACCATGCCGTTATCACCTATTTTCAGATAGCCATTAATCTCAAACCATTCGCTGGGCATTACCATGGCTTCTTCCACGGTGGCATCCTTACATGACGCCAGCCAGCTGAATCCAATCATCAGGCCTCCACTGGCCAGTCCTATTCGCTTTACAAATGAGCGTCTTCCGTATGTTGTTCTTACTAAACTCATGCTGTTTTATTTAATTGGATGTTCATTAAGATAATTCTGATTGAGCCGCCGATTTGATGGCAGCTTTTATTCGTGTATAAGTTCCACATCTGCAGATATTGCCGGCCATTGTAGATTCGATGTCCTCATCGCTCGGGTTGGGATTTGATTTAAGAAATGCAGCAGCCGTCATGATCTGACCAGCCTGGCAATAGCCACATTGATATACATCATGTTCCAGCCATGCCTTCTGAACCGGGTGATCTCCATTTTCAGAAAGCCCTTCGATAGTAGTGACTTCACTATTTCCAATTGAAGAAACAGGCAGTTGACAGGCACGGGTGGCCGTTCCGTCAACATGAATGGTGCAGGAACCACATTGCGTAATGCCACAACCAAATTTAGTGCCTAAAAGTTGTAAATGGTCCCTAAGGACCCAGAGGATAGGTGTTGTGGGATCTACTTCCACTGTATGGCTTTTGCCATTCACCTTTAACTGATATGTTGCCATGGAATTTAATTTTCCTGAAGATAAAGAAAAATTAGAAGAATTTCTAATTTGAAATGTCTCGAAAAAGAAATTTTATTACCGATAATTCTTCATGCCCATTACGGATTTTCATGGAGGGATGAAGCGTCACTTTTCCTTCTTCAGGAAGGACTGCTTTATGCCTACTGATAAGAAAGTTCAGAGCATTTTCTATTGGAAAAGCATTTCCAGAGCAGGAACCAAAATGAACATAGTCGCCCCATTTATCAGATAATATAAATGCGTGATATTATATACAAAGAATTTAATTCATTGACAGGTGGTTAATATTTGTGAAAGGCAGTCTTTATCAAGCCGATCGATAATTTCTTTTTTCTGAAGATGTTAGGTTGTATATTAGTGAACTCGTCACACAGGGCAGAACATCCATTACTGAGCTGTCCTCAGTGCAATTCCTGAAAAAAGATTATAATTCAATTAGAAGGTATTTTATGAAGCCAGCTTTTCAAAATGAAACCATTGTTAAAAGAAAAACTCAACATTCGGATAATTATGTGATATTTCAGCTTGGTTCATATCCCTGGCAATCTCCGGTGGAAGCAACATCGGGGTCGGGAGTGCTGCATGAGGCGCAACATGAGGTTTTTAATTCTATGAAAGGAGTTGCAAGCTATTCGATTTTTCCCTCCGGTTATGCGCGTCAAAAGAATAAGGATTTAAACCGGGAAGATGTTCGAATCTATGAAATGGATTCTGAAGTTCCGGAATATAGCCATCCTGACGGTCATCGTTGGGGAGGAGTAAGTGACCAATATGTGAGAAAATTTATCACCGATCATGAGAAACTCGTATATGATTATATGCTGGAGATTGAAAATACACTGGAACCAGGCTCTGAGATCCAACTCTTTATAGCTCATCATACCTGCATTAATAGTATTATTGCGAAAAAGGTAATGGAAAGGAGAGCTGAAAACGGGCTAGCGGTGCCACCTATAGTTATTTTCTTGCATGGAACTGCCATGAAAATGATGGCTAACGAATTACGGGAAACAGCTCTTGTTGAATCCGGAGAACTGGAATCATCAGAGAGGAAATGGCCCTCTTCATTCCATAAACAATTAACGGAATTAGGAGTTTTCAGCGATTGTAGCAAACCGGGGAATGCAAATCTTGCCTATGCCATTTCTGAAGAAAACATGGACGTATTTTCCGATTTATTTCCAAAGTTTGATAAGGATAAATTCATTTTGGCCAATCCAGGTTTCAACAATTGTTTTGTGCCTCGACCAGGAATAGAGATATCAGAGGTATTGAAGGAATTGGAGCTCAAACATCTTGGCCTGACCAATGATAAAACCTATGAGGTTCGAACCGATTATAAACACATGATTGTGTTTGTTGGTCAATTTGTCGGGTGGAAACGAATTGACGCTGTTTTGCGGGCTGCCAGGATTTGGGAGCAGGAGTTTGGAGATGATCTTCTTACGTTGATCATTGGAAAACAGAAAAAAGAGTACAACATTGAATTACAGAATTTAAATGAAAGTTTAGGGAACAGGAATACCTGTTTTGTTGGACCGCTGATGCAGCCGGAATTAGCCAAATTGTTTGCTGCGGCAAGTGTTTGTACATTTCCTTCAAAAGCCGAGCCCTTTGGAATGGTGTTAATTGAAGCTTTGGCTAGCGGCACTCCGGTTATTGGTGCAGATTCTGGTGGCCCCAGGGATTTCATGACCAACGATGTTGGCTATTTGGTTCCGGAAAATGATGATATAGAAGTTTTTAGCACGAATTTGGCCAAAGCTGTTATAAAAGCGATTAAAGAAGACTGGAAAATTAAAATGCACGAGGAATGTACCAGAGTAGCCGCTCCTTTTTCCAACACTCTGAAAACGAAGAAACTTCTGGAAGACACCAAAGCCTTGTTAGACTGAGTTTTTCAATTTGACACCCTGACCTATATTGTAAGAGGTAAATAAAAAGATCCTTGTGCGAAACTAGTGCAAATAATCACTGTTACCTGCCAACTAGGAAACCATATCAATTAATTCTTTTTTAGAAAGATCATTCAGACCAAAAGATTCAAGCGTTCGCTGACCTTCTTTCTGGAAATCGCGTTCCAGCAGAACCGAAACAATTTGAATAATAGCATCCATAACCGGCGTTTTTACACCCACCACCTTGGCCAGGTCGGTTAACAAAACCAGTCCGAATCCAACATCTTCAGTGAAGTACCGATAATCAATCTGCGTCTGAGCAAGGATACCTTTAAAACCGGGCGCTTTGCTGTAGCCCGTATCATAGTTGTTCTCAGTCATATAACCTTGTACAATACCTACTTCCGGTTCGCTAAGGATACCAACGCCCAAGGCCTTTGCAATAGCCATGCGTTCTTCATCTACAGCCTTCATCAGGCGTCCGCCAGCAGGAGTAACACCCTGCTCGTAAAAAAGAAAGTCCTCGGGTGATTCTATTCGTCCGACGTTGAGCAGTGAAATGGCCGGATGGATAACATTGTTTCCATTCTGCAAAATGGTCTGAAACACATTTTTATATTGAATGGAACCCGGATAAACCGGACTAAAGAGATTATAAACCTCCTGGTTTCCAGAGGCCGGTAAGGAAGCGATATATAAGCCATCTTTCAGTTTCAGGTATACGTGAACTTCACCGGGATTCTGAATACGACAGGCATATGGCAAGGTACTGGTCTCGGCTACGATAATGGAGCTATCTGAGAACGGTATACCGAGTTCCTTTTTAAATACCAGGGCACCACCATTGGTTCCGGGGTTTACAATTATTTTTTGTCCGGGACGCATAACGTCTTTATATGCACGGGCCATGGGTATATGAGAATAACTAGGGCCAACCACATAAATCAAATCTGCATTCTGTGTTGCCTTGGATATATCAGAACCTGAATAGGAAATGGGGGCAAAGCCTTCAACCTGGCCTGTCACCCTTATTCCTTTTGCATTGGCGATCGCATCTATATTTGAAGAAAACTGTGGAAAATCGAAAATGCTCACATCATAGCCATGTAATGCACAATCGGCTGCTACAGCGCATCCACCATTTCCGGATCCTAATACTGCTATTTTCATAAGTTGATTTCTTTTGATGCAGCGAATATAGTTATTTCGATCTTTTAAGATAAAACAACCATCAATTTATTATAATCAACCTGATAATCAGGAGAATAATCTTTAATTTTCAAATATCTTTTTCGGTGGAATACACCAAAAGCTCTTCTTGATCATCAGGTAGTTTTGTGGTTCCTGTCTGAACTAATCCCAACTTTTCCAGGAGTTTTTGAGAGGCTGTATTGTCTTTTGTAGTGAATGCCCTGATAATACCAATTCCGAAATCCTCTAAGGCCGCCCGCTTTATTCTGTTCGCAGCCTCAAAGGCAAGTCCAAGCTTTTCATATTCCGGAAGAAAAGCAAATCCGATGTCAATCCCATCCATACCTTCCCGATCGTATAAACCGCAGGTTCCGACCTTTTGTTTATCAGATTTCCTTATCAATGTATAGTTTGAGTATCCCAGTCTCTTTAGTTGAGGGATCATTTTGCAACTGATATATTCCCTGGCACTTTCAATTGTCTTGACATTCCTGTCTCCAATATATTTAAGCCACTTCGGTGTATTTAACAACTCAAGAATAAATGCTGCATCTTCTTCTGAAGTTGGGCGAAGGAGGAGACGTTGAGTTTCGAAAGTTTTGTATTCGGATTCCATTATTTAATGGCTGCAATAAAACTATTTATGGAAATTCCCAAAGGATGATGGTTATTCGAGACTCAGATTTAATGATTTCAGTCCGTTAAGATTTCGGTCTAATACCACTTTTACATCCTCGGTTTTTATATGCCCTAAAATACTCCAAGGACCATTATAGCCTTCATCGAGTAGAAGTTTAATCATCTGTGCTTCTTGATCTCCCTGGCCGATTGTCAAAATTTCGGGACCCTCTTTTCTCATGCCATTTAAATTAACATA
>JABDPU010000320.1 GCA_013042625.1 Flavobacteriaceae bacterium
TGCTTCGTCCGGTTATCAAACTGCAGCATAATTTATTAATGGGCGCATTTAAAAATTACATCGCCAAGCATAAAAATGTATTCTTTGAATTGTCTTTGGAAAAACGAATCGATTACATCGAGAATGCCATTCATAAGAATATGAAATTCAGAAATTCTCTCAAGGGCATGATAATAGGTATGTTTACCATGGAGGAATACCATATCTATACTCAGAATAGTTCGGCACTTAATAAGAGGATGATGAATATTGTGAAGGAGCGTTATCTCAGCCATATACAACTCTTCGATACGCCGGAATTCCTGGCAGCTGTTTAATCAGATGAGGCTGACTCCATTCAGGTCGGTCGTCAACACATCACTCATATAATCGAAATAGGGCCTGATGGCCGTGAATGATTTGTCTACATCTTTAAGAAATCCTGCAGAGGTGACTTCTTTGTCGGTATAAGGCTTGGTGAAAATAAACTGCTTTTTCTTAATAAGGTCGATTGCCGGATGCTCCTTACTGAACCCCTTAGGTGCCGTTTTTACCTCATCTCCCACAAATTCACCCCAAACCGATTTAAACTTAGAATTATTTATGATATCCCTTATTTCCGAATCATCCATTTCAAATTCTTTCCTAATCCTGTAAAGGTCATCTTTATGCGGATCCCAAAATCCGGTGGCCAGGAAAGATTCATTGTTCGGTGAAATCTGAAGGTAATAGCCACCTCTTAATTCAGGTTTCTTCCGATGGAACGATCCGCCGAAATGTGTTTTGTAAGGCGTTTTATCCCTTGAGAACCTGACATCCCTGTAAATTCTGAACATCTTTAGTTTATCAACATTATCATGAACATTCAGGTTGTTATAGATCATATCATATAATTCCTTGACCTTAGCTTCCAGGGCCTTAAATTCTTTTTTATGATCGTTAAACCAATCCCGGTTGTTGTTTTTTGATAATTGCTTAAAAAATGTCAGGGCTTCCTTTGGAACTGTTACACTCATCAGATTCTGCTTTAGCTTTTTAAATTACAAATTCAGGAGGACTATTCAAATTCTATCCTGTTAAGAATCAGTCCGGAAGCAGGAGCGATATACATCATATTATAAGGATAATCTACCTTAAGGCTTGCCTCGATCTGTTCCAGGCTCCTTTTACCCTGTCCCAGTTCAATCAACGCTCCCATCATCAGCCGAATCTGGTTCCGTCCAAAACCATGTCCAATAACCCTTAATATATAGGTCGATTGCGGGAAGAAATTAGCATGGAAGAGATCGTTCTCCACCAACTCACAAACATTGATAGTCTTGATGTAATTTCCATTGTCTGTGGCCCTGTAACAATAGGGTTTGAAATTATGTGTTCCAGCGAAAAGAGAGGCGCCCTGTTTCATTAAGTCGATATCCAGGGGATGAAGAATGGTAGCCATAATCGGTGCGCAGAACGGATGAAATTTATCACCATGAGCAAATAGATACAGGTATTCTTTCTCCTTCACATCCTGGATCACATTGAATTTTTCATCCACTTCCTTTATAGAAAGAGCTCTTAGGTCTTGCGGAAGATTTTCATTGAATTCAGAAAGAAAGGCATCTAAATCTTCAATGGGCTGGTCTTTAATAAACAGCTCAAAAGCTGCACCTAAAGCAGAAACCTTGGCGTCTGTTCGTCCGGAAGTAAGGGTTTTAAATGATCGATCCTTTAAGATGTAGTTTAGTGTTCGGTCAACCATAAACTGAACCGTTTTCAGATTAGGCTGTTTTTGCCAACCATGGAAACGATAACCCAGGTACTGCAATCGGATGAGATAATAATAGGTCTTGGTAAACATGGATTATTTTATCACTTATGACGGTTCTCCAATACCTCAACCACATCATCAAGTCCAAATCCTTTTGCTCTTAAAAGCACCATCAAGTGAAAAACCAGGTCGGCAGATTCATTGAGGAACAATTCATCGTTCGAATCTTTAGCTTCGATCACAGTTTCAACTGCCTCCTCTCCTACCTTTTGAGCGATCTTATTAATTCCCTTTTCAAACAATGATGCCACATAGGACGATTCTGAAGATGCATTTTGCTGACGTTGGCTAATAATGCCTTCTAATTCGCTTAAAAATCCGAGATTCCGATCATTGGACTCATCCCAGCAAGTATCCGATCCTGTATGACAGGTCGGGCCTTGTGGCTTGGCCTTGATCAAAATGGTGTCCTTGTCGCAATCAATTTTTAGATCAACCAGTTTTAAAACGTGTCCGCTACTCTCACCTTTAGTCCATAATCGTTGTTTCGAGCGACTAAAAAATGTCACCAGTCCGGTTGATTGCGTTTTATCAAGGGCTTCCTTGTTCATATAGCCCATCATCAGGACGATCCTGGTTTTTGAATCCTGAACAATAGCGGGAATCAATCCATTCTCTCCTTTATTAAAATCGGCATCTCTAGTCATAATCTAACCTCTATATTATTTGCTCTTAATTTTTCTTTTAAGTCCGGAATCGGAATTTCTCCGAAATGAAAAACACTTGCAGCCAGAGCCGCATCAGCTTTACCCGATTTAAAGGTATCAATAAAATGTTGTACGCTTCCTGCACCTCCCGATGCTATGATCGGGATATTGACATGATCAGATAGCCTGGCCAGGGCTTCATTGGCAAAGCCTGACTTGGTCCCGTCATGATTCATAGAAGTAAACAAAATCTCCCCTGCCCCGCGTTGTTCCACTTCCATGGCCCATTCATAGAGGTCGATATCTGTTGGTATGGTACCTCCTGAAAGATGCACTTTCCAGTTGCCATTGATGTCTTTAGCATCAATAGCTATAACAATACACTGACTCCCGAATTTATTAGCCAGGGTATTGATCAAATCCGGATTTTTGACTGCGGAAGAATTTATTGACACCTTATCGGCCCCACACTGAAGCAGGTCATCTACATCTTCAACAGTCGATATGCCTCCACCAACCGTAAATGGTATATTAATCGCCTCGGCCACATGCAAAACCATATCATGCCTGGTCTTTCGTGCTTCCAGTGTTGCCGAAATATCCAGGAAGACCAGTTCATCTGCTCCCTGCCTGGCATATTCCGAAGCTAATTCTACGGGATCTCCGGCATCGATCAAATTAACGAAATTGACACCTTTGACCGTTCGGCCGTTTTTAATATCTAGACAGGGAATAATACGTTTTGTGAGCATATCAATTGTTCAGTATATAATTTTCCAAATCCTTCAACGCGATCCTGTTTTCATATATAGCCTTACCTATAATGGCACCTTCACAACCCGAAACACCTAACTGAACAACATCCTCCATATCACTTATTCCTCCTGAAGCGATTAGTTTGATTTCATCTAATGAATTCAGCATTTCCTTATAAAGAAGCAACGAAGGCCCCTCTAACATACCATCCTTTGAAATATCGGTGCAGATCACATACTCAATCCCTTCATTTATATAATTGGCAACAAAGGGAAGCAGTTCCTGATCGCTGATTTCAGTCCATCCGCCTAACGCGATCTTACCATCCCTGGCATCTGCACCTAATATTATTTTATCTGAGCCGTACTGCTTGATCCAATTTAAAAAAATAGATGGTGATTTCACAGCAATACTGCCTCCCGTTACCTGGTTTGCACCGGATTCAAAAGCGACTCTAAGATCATCATCCGATTTTAATCCTCCACCAAAATCGATCTTCAACCCGGTCTTTGACGCAATTCGTTCGAGTACTTTATAATTTACAATATGACTGGCTTTGGCTCCATCCAGGTCAACCAAATGCAAATATTCAATCCCGGAATCTTCAAATTGGAGTGCCACTTCCAAAGGATCTTCATTATAAATGGTTTTGGTATTATAATCTCCTTTGGTTAGCCTGACGCACTTACCTTCGATGATATCTATTGCTGGAATTATGCGCATCTTAAAGATTTAAGAAATTTATTAATAGTTGCTCTCCCGATTTACTGCTTTTTTCCGGGTGAAATTGTACACCATAAAAATTATTATGTTGCAGTGCTGATGCATATTCTAATTCATAAAAAGTATGTGCGACAGCCTCTTTACAATTTTCCGCATAATAGCTATGCACCAGGTACATATAAGCCCCCTCATCAATATTATCGAATAAATGCGACCTGAGTCCATTGATGGTATTCCATCCCATATGCGGAACCTTAACATCATTGGAAAATCGTTTTACATGTGTTTGAAAAATACCGAGTCCGGGTGTATTGTTTTCCTCAGTCGAGAGGCACAGCAATTGCATACCCAGGCATATACCTAAAACCGGTTGTTTTAATTCAGGGATTAACCGATCCAGTTGAGTTGCCTTTAGTTTTTTCATCGCTGTACTGGCCTCTCCTACTCCGGGGAAAATAAGCTTGTCGGCATTGGCAATCCGTTCCGGATCGCCAGATAGATGAGCATGTACACCCAAGCGTTCAAAGGCGAACTGAATACTTTTGATATTACCGGCTCCGTAATCGATTATAACTAAATCCATCAGAGCGTTCCTTTAGTTGAGGGTAAGACCATATGCTCAGGGTTTCGTTTGACTGCCATTTTTATCGCTTTCGCAAAGGCCTTGAAGATCGCTTCGATTTTATGGTGTTCGTTCTGGCCTTCAGCTTTTATGTTTAGATTGCATTTTGCCCCATCGGAGAAGGATTTAAAGAAATGGATGAACATTTCGGTGGGCATTTTTCCTATCATTTCACGCTTAAATTCAGTTTCCCAAACCAGCCAGCTCCTTCCACCAAAATCTAATGCGACCTGCGCCAGGCAATCGTCCATAGGCAAACAATATCCATAGCGTTCCATGCCAATTTTATTGCCTAAAGCCTTACTAAAAGCCTCTCCAAGGGCAATAGCCGTGTCTTCTATCGTATGGTGTTCATCAACTTCGAGATCACCTTCAACCTTAAGATTGATGTCCAGCTGTCCGTGACGAACCAGTTGATCCAACATATGGTCGAAAAATGCAATACCTGTATCAATGTTTCCTTTTCCCGACCCATCGAGGTTCAGTTTAATGTCGATTTTTGTTTCCTTTGTTTCTCGTTTTACTTCAGACCTTCTTTCTGCCAGCTTCAGAAATTCGTAAATGCTGGCCCAGCTTGTCGTTTCCAGTTTGATAACTTCGGAAATCGAATCCTCCTGCACCGAAATCTCCGTTGCACCCAGGAAGGTTTGATTATTGATATAGATCCCGCCCGATCCAAGGTTTTTGGCTAATTCCATATCGGTAAGCCTGTCGCCGATTACAAATGATGAGGACAGGTCATATTTTTCTGAAAAATATTTGGTCAGTAAACCAGTATTGGGTTTGCGTGTTGGTGCGTTGTCTTTTGCGAATGTCCTGTCAATATATACCTCATCAAAATGAACACCCTGATCTTCAAATGTCTTCATTATAAATTCATGCACCGGCCAAAAGGTAGATTCTGGAAACGAATCTGTGCCAAGCCCATCCTGGTTGGTGACCATGACCAATTCAAAATTTAGTTCTTTAGCAACTTTACCCAGATATTGAAATACTTCCGGATAGAACTTGAGTTTTTCAAAAGAGTCTATCTGCTCATCCGAAGGTTCCATAATCATGGTTCCGTCCCGATCTATAAAAAGTACCTTTTTCATTTTAACTGATTTAATGCCTGAATTAATTTTTGATTTTCCTCTTCAGTACCAACTGTGAATCTCAAACAGTTATTACAGCCGGGAAGTGAACTCCTGTTTCTAACAACTATTCCCAATTCAATCAGTTCGTTATAACGCTGGTTCGCTTTATCTACTTCTACCAAAAGAAAATTTGCTTCAGATGGCCAAACATGTTTAACAATCGATAGGTCATTTAATGCCTCTGTAAGTTCGTCACGCTGTTTCAGGATTTCCTTAATCTGCCCTAATACATCATTTTGTTGCCCTACTGCTTTCAAGGCTTCATCCTGGGTCAACTGGTTAATGTTATAAGGTGGTTTGATCCGATTTAAGGCATTGATTATCTCTTCACTGGCAAAACACATCCCCAGCCTGATTCCTGCCAACCCATAGGCCTTTGATAATGTTTGAGTAACGATCAAATTGGGAAAATTATCAAGTTGATCCACCCAACCTGGTCCTGTAGAAAAATCGGCATAGGCTTCATCAATGACAACAATTCCATCAAAATTGTTTAAAATTTCTTCCACACTGGAATTCAGCATCGTATTGGCCGATGGATTATTGGGAGAACATAAAAAGATGATTTTGGTAAAGTCATTGACTTCTTCCAGTATAGCATCAACATTTGGTTGAAAATCACTCTTCAGATTAACTTTTATCACATCAATATTATTCACTCCTGCCACAACCTCGTACATTCCATATGTTGGAGGAAGCAAAATCATATTATCCTCCTTAGGTTCACAGAACACACGAACAATAAGATCTAAGACTTCATCGCTTCCGTTACCAAGAAGAAGTTTATCAACCTGAACCCCTTTTAAGGCGGCTAATTCAGTTCTTAATTTATTTTGCTTCGGATCAGGATAACGATTTAGGCCGGAGCCAAACGGATTTTCATTGGCGTCAAGAAAGACCATGCCATCTGAATTCCCTTTAAATTCATCCCGGGCTGAAGAATAAGGTTTTAACCTCAAAACCGATGGCCGGATTAATTTGGATATTGGCCTTTTCATTTTTCCAGGTCTTTTAATCTTAAGCTAACAGCATTTTTATGAGCAAACAAACCTTCTGCCTCGGCCATCACTTCAATGGTCTCACCCAAATTTCTCAATCCGTCAGCAGATAGTTTTTGAAAACTCACCAATCTCGTAAAGCTATCCAAGCTCACACCAGAGTAGTTTTTTGCATATCCATTGGTAGGCAGAGTATGATTGGTGCCAGATGCATAATCTCCCGCGCTTTCCGGTGTATATGGTCCTACAAAAACCGATCCTGCGTTCAATATACCATTCACAAAAAACTCTTCATCGGAATTACAAATAATAAAATGCTCGGGGGCATAGGCATTGATAAAGTCAAGTGCATTTTGTTTATTATCGAAACAAATGAGTTTGGAATTTGAAATAGCCATACTAGCCAAATGTTTTCTCGGCAATTCTTTAAGCTGCCTGTAAACCTCTGCTTCCACCTCAACCAGTTTATCCAGGGATAGGCTAACGAGCACGACCTGACTATCTGAACCATGTTCAGCCTGTGACAACAAATCTGATGCAATATATTGGGCATTGGAAACAGCATCAGCAACAACCAATAATTCGCTCGGGCCGGCAGGCATATCAATAGCCACTCCATATTTTAACGCGTATTGCTTGGCCGCTGTTACATATTGATTTCCAGGTCCGAAAATTTTATAAACTTTAGGTATAGTTGGAGTTCCGAATGTCATAGCAGCAATGGCTTGCATTCCACCGACTTTAAAAATTTTAGTGACCCCGCACAAGTCAGCGGTATATAAAATCTCTTCGGCTACAGATCCATCTTTTTTAGGCGGCGTACAAATAACTATTTCACTACAGCCCGCAATCTTAGCAGGAATGGCAAGCATGAGAACTGTCGAGAATAAAGGTGCCGTACCTCCGGGAATGTATAATCCTACTCTATCAATAGGTCGTGATTCCTGCCAGCAGAAAACGCCCGGAGTAGTTTCAATCACCTCACTCTCACGTTGCTGAGTTTTATGAAACCGTTCAATATTGATACGTGCATGATTAATAGCTGATTTCAGTGAATCGCTTATCCGTGTTTTTGCCACTTCTATTTCATGTTTTGAAACTTGAATTGATTTCAAATGAACACCATCAAATTGATTCGTATAATCCAAAACCGCCGAATCACCACGGCTTTGAACATCTTCAAAAACCGTCTTTAGCTGATCTTCAATAGCATCGAGAGAACTAACTGGTCTTTTGGTTAATTTCGACCAGGAAGACCTTGGTGGATTTACAATTGTCTTCATAACTACATGATCATATTTTCAATCGGACAAACCAATATGCCTTCTGCCCCATTTGCTTTCAACTCGTCGATGATTTCCCAGAAATCGTTCTTGTCGATTACCGAATGCAGAGAACTCCATCCTTCTTCGGCCAAGGGAAGGACAGTCGGACTTTTCATTCCAGGTAAAATCGAGCTTATTGTATGAATTTTATCATTAGGAGCATTTAATAACACATATTTGGATTGTCTGCCTTTGAGTACAGACTTTATCCTGAATTGAAATCTTTCAAAAATTGAAGAGGCTGCCTCCGGCATCATTGGGGAAATCGCAAGACCGGCCTCAGATTTAAACAAGACCTCAATCTCAGTCAGATTGTTTTTGAATAAGGTGCTCCCACTGCTAACAATATCACAGATGGCATCTGCCAGTCCGATGTTAGGTGCTATTTCAACCGAACCGTTAATCAAATGCAATGAAGCCTTGATCCCGTTTTTCTCCAGGAAGGAATTCACCGTATTCGGATATGAGGTTGCAATGCGTTTGCCCTGTAATTCTTCAAATGATGTAATGCTTGAATTCTTAGGCACTGCCACCGAAACACGGCATTTAGAGAACCCCAGTTTCTCGGTGAGTTTGATGTTTGGTGCCTTTTCAAACAAGATATTCTCGCCTATTATTGCAGCATCAACAACGCCATCAACCAGATATTGAGGGATATCACTGTTCCTCAGGTAAAAAACCTCAAGCGGAAAGTTTCGGGCTGAAGCTTTAAGCTGGTCCTTGCCATTATTGATGGAAATCCCAACTTCTTTTAACAATGCCATGGAATCATCATGCAATCGACCTGATTTCTGAATAGCTAATCTTAATTTCCTCATGATTTTAATACTTTTTTGAGCAATGCATGCGAATTTACCGAATAAAAAAACCCGCCTGATTACTCAAACGGGTTTTAAATATATTTTAACTTAATTCAATACATTTTCAGTTCGCCTGAGTGCAAGGATGAAAATGGTGATGATGAAAAATTGAATAAGTCATATTTTCTTTGTCAAAACAAAGTTTCAGAAAAAAA
Source organism: Flavobacteriaceae bacterium (assembly GCA_013042625.1). Lineage (GTDB taxonomy): Bacteria > Bacteroidota > Bacteroidia > Flavobacteriales > Flavobacteriaceae > SHLJ01. The sequence goes on from JABDPU010000320.1 coordinate 9,015, forward strand.
ATCTAATTATCCTAATTTTCAATTAGGTTTATTGATCTCCAAGTATAATGGGTAAACCATCCTTTCCTGAACCAATGATTACCACCTTACTATTAGGTGATTCGGCCAGTTTGGTTGTGGCTTCAATTCCCTTATCCTGAAGGATCTTATCGGTTAAGGACGCACTTAAAATACGGTTGGCATCCGCCTTACCCTGTGCTTCAATAATAACTTTTTCAGCTTCTTTTGATGCAGTTACTAATCTAAACTCATATTCTAAAGATTCTTGTTCTTGTTTTAATTTACGCTCTATGGC
>JABDPU010000323.1 GCA_013042625.1 Flavobacteriaceae bacterium
CAACACCATCAAATTTTTTGTAGGTAATGTCTTCAAATTCAATGGCCGTCTTCCAGTTAATTTCCCTCATAGGATCCTGATTCGGATTGATTTCAGCAAAAATAACATTAATTTACTATATTACCGAAGTAGAACTAATCCCTCTAACAAAATAGATTAATAGCATGCACGTACTCGACTCCAAATTGAGCGATTTGGTCTTGAAGACTATCGCCATTGAGATGGGTGAGATCCATCTTTTCGAAGAAATAGGCATTATCGAATTTAAAGAAGGTGCCGATTTAAGTATAAAGAATACCTTAGACCTGGTTCATTACATTCAGATGCAATTTGGGTTAAATAAACCATTTGCATTGATATCCAACCGCGTCAATTCATATGCGTTACGACCATTAGATAGCCGTAAAGTAAAGTTGCAATTCCCAAACCTCAAAGGTTATGGTGTGGTTGCCACTAATAGTGCAGCACGGCTGGGTGCTGAAATTGAAAATGATTTTTGCACCGCTCATGAAATTATCTACTCCGATTTGTGCGATGCTTTCTATGCGCTTAAGGACAGGGTGACTAGATCTGCTAGTTAGTCGATTGCTTTTTTGGTCAGTGCGATGTAGTCGTCATGGATAGCTATCATTTTCTGTTTATAAAGGTTACCCACGGCTTTTTTAAAACTCTTTTTACTCATACCAAGTTTTTCCCGGATCAGGTCAGGCGCTGATTTATCGGTGAGTTCTATTATACCTTTGTTCGACATCAGGGCCTCTAGTAATTTATCGGCGTTTGGCTCAAGGCTTTTAAAGCCGATCTGATCGAGTACGATGTCTAGTTTATTATCTGGCCTTACCTTTTTTACAACGGCTTTAAACTCATCTCCTATACTGACCTCCCTGAACAGATCGGTTTTATGGATCATCCCTAAATGCTTCTTATTAACAATCACATTCATTCCGATATCAGCAGGGTGCGAAATAATAATATCGACTTCATCAAATTTCTTTACTGTAAGCTCCGAATTATCCAAAAAGCGGTTGGTCTTGCTGGATGCCACAAGGCGGTTACTTTCTTCGTCAAGGTAACAGTGAACCAGGTACCACTGCCCTGGCTTCATTTTGAAGGCCTGTTCTTTGAAAGGACAAAATAGTTCCTTAACCAAACCCATGTCGAGAAAAGCCCCGAATTTATTGACCTGGTTACAACGGAGAACGGCAAATTCATCACGCTTAATAAATGGAGAGTCGGTTGTAGCTACCGGCCTTTCGTCATTGTCGAGATAAACATAAACCTTTATCTTCTCACCAATTTCATACTCTTCAGGTACATAACGATTAGGAAGCAGTACTTCATTTCCTTCGTCATCGGTGAGATACAGTCCCGGTATACGCAGCCTGGCGATCTCTAATTCGTTGTATTTGCCAATTGCGATCATACCTTTATCAATAAATTATTTTTCAGAAATAAATATCCTCTTTACCGTAGTGCTTAACCAGCAGATAGTAGACTACGGCTCTGTATTTGGTTCGATGCGTCCTGCCATATTTTTCAAGCAATGAGCGGATTGGTGTATCCAGGTCATCATCAGGGTCAATATTAAGTTTCCCAACCAGGAATTTTTCTTTTACCCTGTCCAGCTCACTTTCTTCGGAACTCGAAATATTTCCAGAATCCCTGTTATAAATCGACGGTCCGAGTCCAATCGTGATCTTTTTCAGTAAATCCATATCAGGCTCAATACCAAACTTGGTCTCAAGGTCTTTCTTATATTTTACGATGAGCTTATCTCTCTGGTTCATTGTAATTATTTAATAAAATCAAAATACTCCAAAAGGACTGAATCATTGATCTCCCTTGGTGTGAAAATTTCAAGAAGCCTGGGCTGATCACTTTCTTCAAAGAACGAAGTTAGTACATTATCCATTTCATTCTGATGGCGCGCCGAAAAATATTCAATACCATATAATTCACATAAGGGTTTAGCGTTCAGCTGATGAACCGTTTCAAAATAAGTGTCGAAGTTCTCGGTATTCTTATGACCCGGGAGAATTCTGAATATTCCACCACCTCCATTATTGATCAATATAATTCGGAAGGACTTCGGAATATAATCATTCCAGAGGGCGTTGCTATCGTAGAAGAAGCTCAGGTCTCCCGTAATAAACACATTCTGTTTTTGTGATATTACTGATGCTCCAACAGCCGTTGATGTACTTCCATCGATCCCTGATGTTCCCCGGTTACAGAAAATCTCCAGCCTGGGGTTTAGATCGAACAACTGGGTATACCTTATTGCCGAACTATTACCAACATGCAGTTTGGAATGATCAGGAATATGCTTTAATACCGAATCAAAAACCTTCAGGTCGGAAAATGGAATGGCCTTGAGATACTTTTGATGCATGTCTGCTCGATGTGCTTTTACACCATCCCAATACGGACGATAGGAGCTTGAACCCGGTTTGACATAAGGAATAAAAGCCTGGAAAAAGTCATTAGCTTTAGCCTTGATGTGTCGGTTCAGGATATAATATGTATCGAGCGCTCTGGATTGACCAACGTGCCAATGATGTTTTGGTTTATAATTCCTGAGAAATGCTTTTATCTTTTTTGAAACCACCATTCCACCCAATGTTAACAATATATCGGGCTTAAGTAATTGGAAGTCCTCTTCTTCCAGGGGAGCTATTATCTTATCGATGCTTGGGAAAAAGTTCGGGTGCTGACAATTCGAGTTTGTTTCGGTAAAGACCAGTACACTTTCATCTTCAGCCAGGGTATTCAGCCATTTCTGATCGATCTCACCGGGAGGGTTAGTTCCGATGATGACCATTTTACGTTCAGCATTATTCCAGTCGTCAGCCAGGTCAAAGCAAAGCGTTTTATCAACCTCCTTCTTATTTATGGCTTTATTTATATCGGTATCAGGTATAGCAAGTTCATCAACTGTTTCATACAGGGGTTCTGCAAAAGGCACATTGACATGAACGGGGCCGCATTCATTTAATGCCATCTCAAAAGCCTGCTGAATAAGCTCCATGTTCTGCTGTATAATATTTTTTTGAATACCAATAAAGCGTTCCAAACGATTCTCTAAAGACTTAAGGATCATGGGTTCTTCCTCTTCGGCATTTTCAGGGGATATATCTTCTTTTAGATTAGCAGTGAAAATAACATGTGAACCATAAACATTCTTCTGATCAATGGTTTGTCCGTCACCAATACCAACCAGGTGTTTTGGACGGTCTGCCGATAAAACAACTAATGGAATGTTGCTATGAAACGCCTCTGAAATGGCCGGAAAATAATTGAGTAAGGCACTGCCAGAAGTACAAACCAGGATCACCGGCCTTTTAATTTGCTGCGCCATTCCCAGGGCAAAAAAACCAGC
>JABDPU010000333.1 GCA_013042625.1 Flavobacteriaceae bacterium
TGGTAATTTTTTTATTAGAACTTAAAAATAGTACCATTATTGCGAAATAAAAATTATTTTATGAAGATGTAACAAATTAAGGACTGCTTCGTCGTAATATCAAACAGCGAAAGTAAGACTGACCAAACCAATGACACAGGCTGAGTTTTTAAACATTGTGATGCCTTTTCAGGATAAGGTATTCCGCCTGGCGAAACGCCTCTTAGTTTCTCGAGAAGAAGCTGAGGACGCCACCCAGGAAATCCTGCTGAAACTGTGGCATAACAGGGACAAGATGGGTCGGTACAGAAATGTTGAAGCTTTTGCGATGACGATGACCAAGAATTTTTGCCTGGACCGGCTAAAATCTAAAAGTGCACAGAATCTGAAGATCGTGCACAGCAATTACCAGGACGGTCAGACGTCGCTGCAGAAGCAGATAGAATTGCAGGACAGTGTGAGTTGGGTTGAAAAAATTGTGGAGACCCTTCCGGATCAGCAGAAAATGGTCCTGCAACTCAGAGATATCGAGCAATATGAATTCAAGGAGATTGCCGATATTTTAAAAATGAATGAAACCGCCGTAAGGGTGGCCTTGTCAAGAGCGAGGAAAACAATAAGAAAAGCATTAACAAAAACACATAGTTATGGTGTTCAGTGAAATACAAAAATTACTCGAACGGTATGAAAACGCCGAAACAACCTTAAAGGAGGAAAAAGATCTCCAGGCATATTTTGCCCAGGATGAGATCGATCCGAGACTTGAGGCCTACAAACCGATGTTTTCCTACTTTTCAAAAACCCAAAGTGAGCAATTCACCAGAGACGTTCCATTAAAATCTGAGCGAACATACACCCTGTATCAATGGATTTCTGTCGCAGCAGTGGTTGTAATCATGTTGGGATTGGTATTTACAAATCCGTTTAGCAATGCCGAGCGTACCTATGCTGAATTGTCGCCTGATGAGCAACAAGACTACCATGATGCCATGATGGCGTTTAACCTCTTAAGCAGCAATTTTAAAAAAGGCACCGATAATTTGAGTGCAATCGGACAAATGTCTGAGGCCTTGAATCAGGGCGAAGAAAAATTTGCCAAACTTACCGAATTTGATAATACCACCGATAAAATTTTTAAATACGACTAAAACACAATTAAAAACAGGAAACATGAAAAATTTAATTTTAATCATAGCGCTAATCGTTGCACCTATTGCAGGTTTCGGACAAGGATTGTTTGATAAGTACGAAGAGAATGATGATGTCACATCTGTGGTCTTTACACAGAAAGTATTCAGGATGTTGGCAGAATTGAAACTCGATATTGAAGACCCGGAAGCTAAGGAAGTATTGGATATGGCTGGAAACATTACAGGATTAAAGGTGTTGACAACCGATAATGAGTCGGTTTCTTCACAGATGAAAGCCGATGTTGACCGCTATCTTCGTTCTTCAGAGCTGGAAGAATTAATGCGAGTGAAAGATGGTGATCAAACCGTTAAGTTCTTTGTAAAAGAAGGAAAGGATGATAACCACGTTAAAGAATTGTTGATGTTCGCTTCAGGCCTTAAAGAGGTTATGAAGGACCAGGACATTGAAATCAATGGCCAGAAACGCCAGTTTGAAACTGTTCTATTGTCTTTAACCGGAGATATCGATCTTAGGCAAGTATCGAAATTAGCCAATAAGATGGACGTTCCCGGAGGAAAGCAATTGGAGAAGGTGAATGATAAAAATTAAAAGTTCAACTTTAAGATGCAATCAATCAAAAACGTTGTAATGACGACCATCCTGGTCTTAACTCTTTGGAGTTGTGACCAGGGTGCGTCTTTGCAGTCATATTATGTAAACAACCAGGAGACACCAAATTTTATTTCAGTGGATATTCCTCTGAGTTTTGTCAGTCTGGAACATGTAGAATTGACCGAGGACCAGCAGGACGCCTATGACTCTATTGATAAACTGAATATGCTGGGTTACACCCTCGATGATGATAATGAAGAGGAGTATAGAGCAGAAGTTGCTAAGGTTAGGGAGATACTGAAAGATGAGAAGTATGAAGAGTTATTCCGAGGAGGGAATAACAAGGACGGACGTGTAATTGTTAAATATATTGGCGATGACACAACTATCGATGAACTCATTGTCTTCGGAAATGCTACCGACCGGGGTTTTGCTATCATCAGGGTTTTAGGGGATAAGATGAATCCTTCAAAAATCATGAAACTGGGCAATGTCATTGACCAGATCCAATCTGAAGAAAATGCCGTACAGGATTTTATGGAATTCTTCAGTCCGGCAGCTGCCGCCAAGGTTGAATTAGACTCCCTGGATATGTAATAACGGAGAACAGTTTTTATAAAAATTAGAATATAATCCCGCCAATGGCGGGATTTCTTATTTGGTATTATCCCTTGTTTTGGCGTAAATGATATTGGCCAGGATTACTAAAAAAGAAGTTATCAGGACGATCATGGTAACCGGGTTATCCAGTATGTCGAGTATCCCTGTAACGAGGAATAACAGTATGAACAGTATTGATGCGATAAAGACATTGCGATCAGTCATTATATTCCTGTATAATTGGAAGGCGTAATAGCCTTTAATTCAGATTTCACCGAATCATCTATATCAAGGGTATCAATAAACTCAGTAATTGAATTCTCGGTAATATGAACATTAGTCCTTGTCAATCCTTTTAAAGCTTCATAAGGATTGGGATATCCTTCACGTCTCAATATGGTTTGAATGGCCTCTGCAACCACGGCCCAGTTATGATCCAGGTCATGTTTAAACTTTTCTGTATTCAACAAAAGCTTTTCCAATCCTTTCAGAGTTGAATTAAAACCAATCAGGGTATGTCCGAAAGGTACTCCCACATTTCTTAAGACGGTACTGTCTGTAAGGTCACGCTGTAATCTTGAAACCGGTAATTTACTTGATAAATGTTCAAAAATGGCATTGGCCATTCCCAGGTTTCCTTCGCTATTCTCAAAATCAATTGGATTAACCTTGTGAGGCATGGCCGAACTGCCAACTTCACCCTTTTTAATTTTTTGCTTGAAGTACTCCATGGAAACATACGTCCAGATGTCTCGATCCAGATCAATGATAATGGTATTGATTCTTTTCAGACAATCGAATAAGGCCGCCATATGATCATAATGCTCGATCTGTGTCGTGGGGAAAGAATGCTGCAGTCCCAGTTTCTCCTGGACAAACTGACCACCAAAGGCCCTCCAGTCAATATGGGGATAGGCTACCTTATGGGCGTTGAAATTCCCTGTGGCCCCTCCGAATTTCGCGGCACTTGGTATATCATTAAGCAGGTTGAACTGTTCCTTCAAACGAACCACAAACACCTCAATCTCTTTACCCAGGCGGGTAGGTGAAGCAGGCTGACCATGAGTTCGAGCCA
>JABDPU010000334.1 GCA_013042625.1 Flavobacteriaceae bacterium
TATTGGGTTGCAGACCACTTCGGAAGAGAGTCACTCCAATCCCAATTAAATAACCACAAAACAATATAATATGAAAGCTTTTAAATTTTCAATCGCCCTTGCCCTTTTAACTACTTTAATATTAACCTCGTGCAGTGATGACGACTCATCTTCGTTTACTCCAAGCGCGTCAGATATTTCAACAACTATTGATGAAAACCCAGCTAACGGTGCAAACATTGGTACAGTCTCAACAAATATTACTGGTACACTAAGCTATTCTATAACCAGTCAATCTGTACCCAATTCGTTTGACATTAATAGTGCAACAGGAGTTGTAACCATCAACGATGCATCCAACTTCGATTTTGAAACCAACCCGATGCTCACAGCTAATGTCTCTGTAACCAATTCGTCTGATACGGCTACTTCAATGGTGACAGTTACTTTGAATGATGTGGATGATATTGCATCTTTTTTATCAACATCACGTACCGATTATGAGGCCGCTGCTGCCGGAGATTGGGTGTCTATCACGGCATCCGAATATAATGCTTTAGCTATGAGCCTAAACAATACTTCAAAACTTGGTACTTCAGATCAAGATTACGAGGATGCAAGTAGCACAAGTGGAGCATCAGATCCTTTTACAATAGCCAATGACAACGGCGAAACTATTCCAAGTGGTTCTTATGTCTTTGCGTTTAAATACCACTCCATGGGTGATAATCCTTCAGCAAATAAAGTTAAAGTGTCTTCAACATCAATAACTGATGGTTACGGTGACTTAGGCGGGCTATTACCTGCTTCGGTTACAGGTAATAATTTTGCGGTATTAAAAGGAAATGACACTGCTCTAGGTAGTGAAGGATTTTTAGGGATTTATTATCTGAATTCCATTGGCTTTAAAAATCTAGTTGCAACAAATACTTATAATTATGGATCAGGTGACACCAATTCTCTACCTAATCAAGTAACCGGTGGCGCCACCCTTCTTTACCAAGGTTTAAGTTCTACACAAAAACAATGGGATTAAGGTTCTGTTGTTAATTATCTTTATTTCATTTAAAAGGCCATACTAAAATGTGGCCTTTTTTATGTTTCAATAATTAAAAACTCACCATTTAGAGGTTCGAGGTTATCAGCAAGCAAATTGATGAGTTCTTTGCCCAATTCAAGATACACTTCAGTAAAATTAAGTTGTCTTTCTTGCAGACTTTGATTTGGAAATAGTTCGTCCTGAATGGCTTTGACACGTTTCAGGTAACCGCTTAATTGCTTCTTTTGTGCTTTTAGCAAACGCTTTTCCAAATGTTCCAGTCCCTTTATCTGCTTGCGTTCCTGGGCTGCAACAGCGCCTTTAAAGGATTTATCGGTTTGCTCGGCAAGATTATGAAGCTCTTCGAATTGTTGTTTGAGAAATTCTTTTTGACGGCTGAAATCGATTTCAATTTCAGAATTCAATCGCGTCAGTTGTTCCACCAATTGATTCTGATTCTGAAAAAGAGCTTTGACATCAAGCTTTAACTTTTCCAGTTTTTCCATGATCTTAGACGGTATCAGGAGAACGGAATTACGAAGTAATAAAATAGGAAATGCCACTTTAGCATCAACAAAATAGTCTTTTAGTTGCATCCAGTAGGCGAGTTCACCACCGCCGCCAATATAACAGAGATTGGGCAATATAACCTCCTGGTATAAGGGCCTTGTTATTACGTTGGGTGAGAAACGCTCCGGATAAGCATGCAATTCGGTAATTATTCTTTCCCGATCCCAACTCAGTTTGGTATTATTCACAATGAATTGACCATCCTTCTCCACAATCCGTTCCCTCAGTCCGTCAACGAGATAAAACAAATTGATCTCACGGGGATTGACCTGGATCTTATATCCTGATGAAGCCAGTTCACTATTGGTTTCCGATACGGCTTTAAAGGACTGATTTCCCACTAATTCCTTTTCAGCATATGGAATAAAAATATGCTTCAAATCCTTATCATCACCATCGATGATGACTAAGCCGTATTCACCAAATAACGCATTGGTAAGCTGCCTGGTGGCTTCGGCCAGGGAATAGTCTGACAAATAAGCCTGGTCAAATAGTTCAATCAGTTCATCGGCTTTTACACTTCTGGGCAATTGGTTGCTAAAGACTTTCAATAATGCTTCAAGAGACTCGGTACTCAGTCGACCGACGGCACCGGAAGATTCTCTGGTCCATTGTACCTTTTTACCCCTGAAATTGAAAAAATTGATCTCATCGAAATCATGATCTTCTGTAGCCATCCAATACACCGGAACAAAATGATATTTCGGGTATCGTTCTTTAAGTTGCCTGGTAAGGTTTATAGTGGAGATGATCTTGTACAGGAAATACAACGGCCCGGTAAACAAATTGAGTTGATGCCCGGTTGTAACCGTAAAAGTATCGGATTTTCGAAGGGCTATAATATTGTTATGGGTTTCAAGGGATGCATCCACACCCTCATACTGTTTGAGTAAGGCATTTTCAAGAACAGCACGATTGACTGAAGCCACGTGCTCGGCCTTTTCATCAATCTGCTTTTGAAAATTCTCAAGAGTCGGAAAACGATTATAAAAGGCATTCAACTCATCTTTCTGATCGAGATAATCACACATCAAAGAAGAGAAATAACCGGTTTCCCTGAATGAGATAGAATGAGATGGCATAGTTAGTTTAGTAATCAGCTGTAAATATAAGACCAATGATGATTTTATCTCCTAAATTTTAGTTAATTCGCTTCTGTCAATGGACCGAAGACTTTATTTTCACACAAAATATTAATAGATGATCCGACTCAAATTAATCCTCTCAGTTTTTGCCCTTTTCACCTCCCTTACATTTAGTCAAAATATTAAATCACCTTCAGAATTTCTGGGTTATGAACTCGGAACGGCCTTCTCAAGGCATCACCAGGTCGTAGACTATTTTCAACATGTTGCTGATGAGCTTCCCGACCAGGTGAGTTTGCAACAATACGGTCAAACTTATGAGAGACGGCCCTTATATGTCGCCTTTGTGAGTTCCGAAGAAAATATGAAGCGGATTGAAGAAATTAGAATGAATAACCTTCGTTCTGCGGGTATACTGGAAGGAAATTCGGACACCAATGATATCGCCATTGTCTGGCTGAGCTATAATGTTCACGGCAATGAAGCCTCCAGTATTGAAGCGTCCATGCTCACCATTTATAAGCTATTGACCGAAAAGCAGGAATGGCTGAAGAATACGGTTGTGATCATAGATCCATGCATAAATCCCGATGGCCGGGACCGATATGCGAATTGGTATAATGAAACTGCCAGTCAGCCCTATGATATCAATGCTGAATCGAGTGAACATAACGAACCATGGCCAGGCGGACGGCCTAATCATTATTTATTCGATCTGAACCGCGACTGGGCGTGGGCCTCACAAATTGAGTCGGCATCGAGATTGACCGTATATAACAAATGGTTGCCCCACATTCATGTTGATTTCCATGAACAAGGCATGAATAATCCGTATTACTTTGCACCTGCTGCTGAACCATATCATGAGATCATTACCGATTGGCAAAGGGATTTCCAGGATCAGATCGGTAAAAACCACGCTAAATATTTCGATAAAAACGGTTGGTTGTTTTTTACTAAGGAACGATTCGATCTGTTTTATCCAAGCTATGGTGACACCTACCCTACCTATATGGGCGCCATTGGAATGACCTATGAACAAGCGGGACACAGCCGCGGTGGATTAGCGGTTCTGAACGATGAGGGAATTATTTTAACTCTTAAGGATAGGATTCTTCACCACACCACAACCGGACTATCGACGGTTGAGATCTCATCTGCCAATGCAGAGAAATTAAACAGCGAATTCAGTAAATTTTTTAATACCTCCGGATTAAAATATAAGAGTTATGTGATGCAGGGTGAGACCGATAAGATTGAAGCTTTGAGAAGTCTTCTTGACAAACATGAAATCAAGTATGGTAAAACAAATGCCGGGCGTGTAACAGGTTATAATTACCAGGCCTATACCCAGGGAAGCATGAACGTTTCAGAAAATAATATTGTGGTCAGTACCGATCAGCCCAAGGGAAAAATGGTGAAGGTTCTTTTTGAACCCAACGGAAAACTAAGCGACTCACTAACCTATGATATTACCGCCTGGAGTCTGCCCTATGCTTACGGCCTGGAAACCATAGCCAGTACCAGTTTGATCAACGGCAGTACCTATAATGCCGAAAACAACGTGAACCAGGCCAATACCAATGCGGCCGCTTATATGTCGGACTGGAAAAGTATGGAGGATGCCAGGTTCCTTGCCGAGCTGATCAATTCGGGTTTTAAAGTACGCTTTACTGATAAGCCTTTAAAAACAGCCGGAAAATCATTCGATCGCGGTTCGCTGATCATTTACCGTGGCGACAATAAGAAAAAAGATGATTTTGATTCCAAACTGGTTGAGATCGGGAATCGATATAATCGGGAACTGAATGCTGTTTCAACAGGCTATTCAGCGTCTGGCCCGGATTTCGGATCTCCGGATGTTAAGCTGGTGAATCCTCACAAAATTGCCATGTTATCGGGCGAAGGAACATCTCCCTACAGTTATGGAGCCTTATGGCATTTTTTCGAGCAACAGTTACATTACCC
>JABDPU010000213.1 GCA_013042625.1 Flavobacteriaceae bacterium
GTATAATGGAATAGGATTTCAGAAAGTCATAGGCCTCATCATCTTTTTTCAGCATTCCTACACCTATTTTATGGAACTTTTCTCCTACAACTGTCTCCTTAAATCCAGCCGGACCATCAATTCCGAATTCATTATAAAAACCACGTCCTATCTGGTTTAATGGAACGTCGTCCAATCTTTCAATCGCGGCTATTTCCAAGTCCTTTATATTTTACAGAAATAATTTTCCCTGAATGATCAAAGCGTGAATAGATATAGCCCTCAGAAGGGCTGTCAATTACTATTTCCAGCCGCTCATTTTTTAAGGTATATGGCATGATAAAATTTTATTCCTATCAATTATTTTCAATTTAAAGATACCATTAAAGATAAGAAGGTTGCTTAATCGATGTGGTTTCTGAAATATTTCATTTACCCTAAGGAAGAAAATTTTGAAGCTGTTAAATGTGTAATAAAAATCGCTCCCTATAAAGGGAGCGATTCTTAACCCGAAAGCATTAATCTTTAATCCATACTGTTTGAGCAAAACTGCAAAGCATTGGCTAATTGCTCGAACATATGTGTATGGTGACCACCTTCGTACTGGACAAAAGTATAATCGACATTATAGAAGTCTAACTTCGCCTTAACCGGTTCATGAGCTAAATGAGTTCCGAGTTCATCATAGATTCCAACGTCAAAATAGATACCGTCCAAAGTATTGAAGTCGGCGTGGTAAGTATCTAAAAGATTAAACACGTCATGCTGATACCATTTACCGATGACTTCAGGAACAGGATACAGGTTTCCATCTTCATGAAATTCAAAAGGAAGATCAACAAAGAAAGGAGGATTTTGAAGGTTAGGAGACCAGGCGGCACTGAAGGCATACAATGCACTTGTCAGGAATTTAGTGGGATCAGGACCTACAAAACCGTTGGGATTTTCCTGTGCTATGACATCAGCGAGCGAGAATAAGGCATCTACCAATAATAATCCACTATGGCTTGCTACGGTTCCGAATTTGTCGGGATACAACATTCCAAACTTAAAAGCTGCATGCCCTCCTTGGGAATGACCGATAATTGCCCGACCTGACGCTTCCGGAATTGTATTATACCTACTGTCCATGTAATCGACCAGATCATGCACGATGAAATCTTCAAAATTACCGTTGAGCGCCGAATTGGCATACATGCTGAATCCATACGGATCGGTTCCTGAATTAGGCATAACAATGATCATGGGTTCAATTGCACCCTGTTCTATGAGATTATCGATCCATAGCCTGAAGCCTTCTTCAGGAAAGTCAGGATATTCCTGTGTGAAGAGGTAAGGTGTGATCCATTCATCCCAGGTTGATGGATCTATAAATGCTTTTTCCGAAAACGGAAATCCATGTAACAGATAGACAACGGGATAGGCCTGCTCACCATTTTTCTTGTAACCGGGTGGGGTATACACCTGAAGTTTTCTCTCGTAGGAGTTGCCTACAGCATTTCCCATAAGTGCTACACTCTCGATAACCTTGTTTTGAAGCTTACTCTTTTCGGCTTTTTTGAAATCTAACTCAGTTTGTTCATTGAGAAGATTTTCATCCAAAGACTCTCTTTCACAACCCCAGAAGACAAACAAGGTTGCGAATAATGTAATAAGAAATCTTAATTTTTTCATGATTAAATATTTTAGGTTATTAAACGATACTGATAACCAGGAATGTCCAATTGTTTAACAGAAGGGAGAATGTGTGCTATTGGCGGATCTTCCTGATAAGTGGAACCAAGTTATAACCGTTAAATAGAAAGCATTTGTCTTTAAGTGTCAAATAGTTGACTGTGTGTTCCTGCAATTGAAAAGGGAGGAATTAAGAGCTTATTTTTTCCTTACTTGGTGGATAACCGAACCTCTCGCGGAAGGCACGACTGAAGTGAGAAATGTTTTTGAATCCGGTATCATAGGCCACTTCCGTTACGTTAAGATTGGTGTTCAGGAGTAATTCCTGAGCCTTGTTCAGTTTCAATGTCATGATATACTGATGTACAGTGGTGTCTGTTAGGGCCGAAAATTTCCTGTAGAGTTGTGAACGGCTCATGGCCAGATTTTTACACAATTGCTCTATGCCGAAAGATTCCTCGGAAAGGTGCTTGAGAAGAATCTCTCTGACATTCCGAATGAATTCATCTTCTTTAGTCAGACTGTTTGATTCCTGCTCAGCAGTGAGGTCGTCATCCACTATTTTTCTGTAGTATTCCTGAAGTGATTTTCGAAGCTCAACCAGCTTTTCAATGCGAATAATAAGTTCGTCAGGATTGAATGGCTTCTCCAGGTAGGCGTCTGCTCCAACTGAAAGTCCGGTCATTTTCGAATCATGATCTGCCCTGGCTGTGAGCATGATTATCGGAATATGGCTGGTACGAATATCCTGCTTGAGCTTGCTGCAAAGCGCATAGCCATCAATCTCCGGCATCATGATATCACTCACAATAAGGTCGGGAATCAATTCGCAGGCTTTTTCAAGTCCGGTTCTTCCATTTTCAGCAACCTCTATTTTGTATTTAGACAGCAATATAGATTTAAGGTACAACACAACATCAGTGTTATCGTCGATAACAAGAACCGTTAATCTTTCATCTTGTTCAGAGTTAATAGATGGGTTGAATGTGATGCTTTGCCGAGAACCAATACTATCCGATTGATTCTTTTCGATGGATTCAGGTATTTTCAACAATTCTGCATTTCGTGAAATAGGAAGTCGGATAGTAAAAACTGAGCCTTTTCCAGTTGCACTATCTACAGAGATTGTTCCTTTTAATAATTTCACCAATTCATTAGTTAAAGCCAGGCCTATTCCTGTTCCATCGTGCATCTTGTCAAGCTGGTTATTTGCTTGAAAATACCTGTTAAAGATTTGATTAAGCTGTCCTTTGGGAATGCCGATTCCTGTATCTTCTATTTTAAGAATAGCATAATCGCCTTCATCTCCTTTTCTCACATCAGCAGAGATCTTAATTCTACCATTATTTGGAGTAAATTTTATGGCATTCGATATTAGATTTGAGAAAATGTCTCGAATTTTATCCGGGTCAAAGTCCATAATGATCTCATCCGGCACAGACTCGAAATGAATGTCGATATTTTTTGTTGAGGCATACGACTGGAAACTTTCGCATATGTATTTCAGATACAGAGCGAGATCATCCTGAATCATATTAACGGGCATGGCGTTTGACTCAAGTTTTGACAAATCAAGGAGTCTGTTGGTAAGACTAACCAGGTTGGAGCAATTACGTTTTATGATTGCATGACCTTCATTTAACCATTGATCGGGCTTCGCTTTCATCTGATCAGACATTCCCGAGATAATACTCAATGGTGTCCGGAATTCATGCGTGATATGGGTATAGAACCTGGTTTTGAGTTCATCAATCTTCTTTACCCGTTCTTTTTCAGCTTTCCTGGCTTTATCCAGTTGGGTAGTAAAATAAAACAAGGTGATAAATATGAAGACTGAACTAATAATAAAGCCCAAAAAATAGCTTGGGAAAATCAGGCCTTCCGTACTATTTGGATTCAACAGTGTAGCGGTTATCATACCCGATGTAAACAATAGAAAGATAATAATGGCTCTTTTCTTATTCGGAAGGGTGAGGGCATAAACCGGAGCGATAAATCCCACGAATACAGGAGTTCCTATGTTTGCCATTCCACCCATGAGATAAACCTTTATTGAAGTGAGAACAACAATTACCAATTGCGAAAACAGGGCAAAATCTTCTATTCTGTCCCTCTTGAAATGAAAAACTATTAATGAGACAAAAAATGCTGAAATAAATACCAGGTTTACATAGAGAACAGCATGGCCGTAATGTGTTCCGATGAGGTAAGACGCCAAAATCAGAACAGGCAAACAACACAAACCAAGAATATACCAGATCTTTTTTTGAAATAAGGTTTCTCGGTCATCACCAGAACGGTAGACATAATGAGTCAATTTAGAATTAACCTGTTCTAATATGCCGATAATATTTTTGATGCGTGTATAGTATTGTTAATGTATTTAAATTTAGTGAGTTGCCGGATGGTTTTCTATGACAAAAGTCAACTTGAAGCAATATTTTTTAAAATGAAATCTACTTAAATCCTATGCGAAGAAGTAGATGACTTTTAGGACTGAAAAAGGTTATTCCTTGAATATTTCATCTTTCCCATTGGGATTCACTTTTCGAACCCTTGTTTTATTGAATACCGAAAATTCCATGACCCAAAGTGTTCCGTTTGGAGCAATCAGTCCGCCGCAAGGTGACCATCCCATTGGTGATTTGTAGATAGTTTCAACTTTGCCATTGGCATCAATTTTTTTAACTTTTTTAGCCCCGAAGGCTGCCACATATATTTGATCCATTTTATCGGTCCAAACACCCATCAGGTAATGCATATCCTTAATATCGTCATGATTCTTACCTGAATCGTGCAGTTCTCCGGAAATGATTGTTACATCTCCATTTTCATCGACTCGTTTTAGATTTAAATGGTCGATTACCAGTAACTCAGAGGCCTTGTTGTTCGAATAGATCCATCTGATATTATTAAATGTATGGATTCCAAACCTGTCAATCTGGCCCTCAGAATTTTGTTTCATAAGAAACTCTCCAACTTCGGATTTTTTACTAAAAAAGGAATTGTCATTCCTATCCCGTACAAGCGTATTATTCTCTGGAAATCCTTCAGTTTCAGGAACTGGATATTCAATTTCACCGAACGAGTTCAGGCACCAAACATAATAGCTCCAAGTATCGCGTTCTTCTCCATTATACCATACGTGTTCCCCATAAAGATTATCATTTTCATCCAGGAATAATTGATGCGTATGAACATCTTTTACTGCTATACTCAAATCACCTTCCGGGGAGATTTTCCAGACATGAACCAAATCAGTATAAAATACATTGCCTTGGCTATCCATGACTATTCCTACTCCGGGATGGGCCTCCAATTCCAAAGAGAAAATAGTGGTAACAGCTGTTAGAATTATTATAAGAACGTTTTTCATGACCGGCTAAAATTAATAAGTGAAGATATTAGCCTTCCTCTACATAGCGCTTAAAACCATTCATATAGGTCATGGACTGTTTTTTAAAAAAGCCTTTAAAAAGAAAGCCTAATACTTTCATGATACCTTTATGCTGGAAATAGGAATTGTTGATTTGTTTTACGCTGTTTTCCGAAAGTGGCTCAAAGATCATTTCCACTTCATTATATCCCATCGAACTGTGATAAGCGAATTTAATCTGACGGGGAAAGTCTTGTTCCAAAATGGTTTCTTCTATTACCATCTCCTTGTTTTTGTATAAGAAATGGAAATTAGTTTTAGCGCCTACCTCGCCTGGTGTTCCCGAGATGGGTTCAATTTCCTTGAGGCCCTCCATCCAATGTTTGGCACCTTCAGGTTCCTTAAATTTCTCAATGACTTCATCTAATGGCCTGTCGATTATGTTAGATACTGTATATCGCATGATGGAAGAATTAAATTGAATTTTCGTTGTGCTTATCATTAAAGATAAATAAATCAGAATTCATGGCATAAAAACAGGCAGCCTAAGCTGCCTTATTTATTCATTGAAATTATCCGAGGGAATTCAATTAAGCGCCATCTCCAAACATAATTAAAATGGCCTCAGTTGCCTCCCCGGTTTCATTCCACCATTTATGATTGACATAGGCCGGAATGAAAATAGTATTTCCTGCAGAAAGTGAGACGCGTTTCCCGTCAACTTCTCCTTCAGTGGTTCCTTTAATGGCCACAATCATTATGGGAAAAGGCGCTGCCTGTTCACGTGCATCATCCCTAACACGCTCTTCAGGAAGAACGCGATACCATGCTGTTCTTAATCCCGGCTGATAGTAAAATACCGTAAAATTCGAGCCATGTGCCCGTCTGGTCATACCTTCACCGAAAGGAATAATCTCGGGATATCCTCGGGTCCAGAAGTGAAAGGAGAACGGATTGATCTTCCCATATTCCTCCATGGTCGGTTTGTATCCCTCCATCATTTCGATGCTCATTGGAGTATAATCTCCGGCAAAGGCTTTTCCCTGGGCAGTAAGTGCATTGATCTTTCCTTCATGAATAGCATTCAGGGTTTCGTTTTCAATTACATAAACGAAGGTTGGGTTGTCTGGCAAGCCCTCCCTAAAATTTACTTCCCAACCTGAATCGGTTTTGGTACCCGTTACATTAACAGTCCATTTTCCATGATCTGGAACTTCAATTCCGAAGGTTATTGAATCTTTTGCAAAACGGTCTTGTTGATAATCCTCAACATACGAATTAATGATATCAGATGCTGATTTTTCTCCGGCTTCCTGGGCCTCTAAGTTACTTGATAAGGTAAAACCAATTATAACAATTGATAGTTTGATAAAAGTTTTCATTTGATCGATGTTTTTGTGTATTAGACTTCTTCTTTATGCCAGCTGTCGGCCAGCGATTTGAATACCACAAAGAAATCGGACCGTTAATAAAAAACACCTACTATAATAGGTTTTGTGGAGAATGGACTGCTAATTGGGGTTAACGGACAGGTTTTTTTTAACCTGCTTAACGAACTGCTTCGAAACCGGTACCTGGTCCTCATTCTTTTTAAGACTGAGTAGCATGCTTCTGCTGCTTTGATTTTTAATTTGGAAGAAGCGGGTATTGATAAGATATTGCCTGTGACAACGAATGATAGGGGAGAATCGATTAACAACCTGGGATTCTATGTTCTTCAGACTGGAGCGAAGGACTATTTTATTTCTTTTCCCTTCGGATAAATAGTGTACATCTACATAATTATCATCGCTGCGAATGAACAATATATCATTGAGCCTTAATGCTACTGACTTTCCATTCAGAGTTTCAACCGTATAAGTTTCATTTGCGAGCAGGCTTGATATTTTATTGCGATTCAGGTATTGCCATATGCCCAGCACAAAGAAACATACTGTAAA
>JABDPU010000336.1 GCA_013042625.1 Flavobacteriaceae bacterium
CGGGTTTATATGACGATAACCCACGTGTAAAAGAGATCGTATATATCATGATAGCACAACGGGCCGCACGCGGATTGGGATCCTTATATGCGCATGCCAATGAGATGACAATGGAAGAGGCCGGCGGTATTCATTCCGAATACACACCTCGGGGCTGAATGAAAACAGAGAAAGAATTATTGATCTTTGAGCAGCATTTATACTTAAGACAGCCGGGCTACGGAACCAGTTATATCACGGGTAAATATCTTTTGGAAAATGCCATGGCGGATTACGCCAGGTTGAAAGAGATTGAAGACGATTCTTTCAGAATAAAAAACTTCCTTGACGAACTTAACGCTATTGGAAATATTCCCATAAGTCTGGGGCATTGGGAAATGACAGAGTTGGATCAAATGAAAATTGTAAAAGAATAAATGATCATACCAAATAGCTAGAATGCCTAACTTTTTGATTATCAATTTTGTAGGAATTTATTTCGTATATTGAAGAATAATCAACCAAAACATTCTTTCAAATTATGAAAAAATCATTGCTTTTAATTGCCTCATTGATTTTGACCCTTAGCGCCTTTTCACAGGCTGCATACCTTCAATACCGTCATGTTCCTGCCGAACACGATGATAAATTTATAGAGCGAGAAACCAAACACTGGTCTAAGGTAGCCAAGGCGGCAATAGACCAGGGCCATATGACCGGATGGTCCCTCTGGCGAAAAGTTGGTACCAATGTATCCGACGGCCCGAATTACGTTTTTGTCAATAATTTTGAGAGCTTCGACAAAATGGATCCTTCCAAAATCTGGTCTGATGAAAATTTAGCAAAGCTTGGAGCGAAACCCGATGATGTAGAAACCAATTCATTCACTACTGTTTCATTTGATTATTATATGCAACTTGAGGATGCGATTATGGGTGACTACACATATGCTGTAGTTAACTATGCTAAACCTACCAGTAGAACGACCTTCATCGAAGAGAACAAGTCGCTCTGGAAACCGGTTCACGAGAAGAATATTAAAGATGGAACCAATGGGATGACCTCATGGGGTTTGATGTCTGTTGTTGCACCTGCAGGTAATCTTGAACGTTTCAGTTGTCTGACCTGGGATGGATTCAATAGCATGGCAGATGCTCTGAACTATTTAAGCTATTCCAGTCCGAATCCGGATGGCGATGGTATGTATTCAGAGATCATGGATAAGTCTAAAATGAATGAGATCATGCCTAATGGTTTCGAATACAGCTTGATTTATGAACGGGTTATGAGTGTGGCACCCGACGAAAATTAAATGAAATAAAAAACCCACCGCAAACCGGTGGGTTTTTTAATCTCAATTACAATCAATCTATGTTTAAATGAACACTATGTGCGTACCCTCTTCGTCGGCTCTACCATAAAAATCACCAATGGTTAAGATACCGTCGAGTTCTTCGATCAGGTCTTCCTGATCTAGATGGAACATATCGATAGCCAGTTTACAGCCCCAAAGCTTAACACCGGAATCTGATAAGATTTCAATGAATTCGGGAACCGATGGCATATCGAGTTTTTCCATTTCTTTTTTCATCATTGTAGTGGCCAGGGCTTCCATACCGGGCAATCCTCCAATCATTGTAGGAATATGCATAGCTGGGTTACCCACAGTAGCCACATGAAGTTTCTCTAATTTTTTCTTCTGAATGGCTTCCAGTCCGAAAAACGTAAAAAATATTTCTGAGTCGATGCCTTCCATTCTTGCACCATTGGCCATTACAAAGGCTGCATATACATTTTCAATCGTTGCCTTAGACAGGATGAAACACATCTTTTTTAATTTGCTGCTCATAATTCTAAATTTTTAGATACAACTCTTAGGTTTTGGAATACCGGCAATAAGTGTCGATTTTTTAAGTGGCCCACCAGGGAAGAGGCTATAGAAATCCTTTACATTGATTACACCACTCTTTTTGATCCCTCTTATTGAAAGTGCTTCTTCATTTTTATGCTTTTCCTGAAGATACTCGATCACTTCCCAGTGCCTATCGGTCATATCAATTCCATGCTCTTCAGCAAGGGTTTTTCCAACCTCTTTACACCATTGTGAAAAATCGGTTAAATACCCTTCATCATTCACTTCTATCTCTTGATTTGCTATAAACTTTTTCATTTTATATTGGTTTTATTTCTATTAAACTGTTTCTAATTCTTTTCCTTTTTCCGACATATTCGTCGAAACAAATGGAATGTGCCTTCCTTTTAACAGCATATTCCAGTATACCCATCTGAAGGCCATTTTTCCCATATGATTTGTTCGGCTTTCTTTCAGAAGGCTAAGCGGACCAACTCCCGGAAGTGGGAAAGTACCGGTTACAGGCTCCTGCGAATAGTTGAAGTCTATCAGTAAGGCTTTACCATTACCTGTTTCAATAAAGCAGTTCGCATGTCCATCATATTCTGCTTTTAATGGCTGGCCATCTATATATCTTAATATGTTTTCAGTCAGAATCTCGGCTTCGAAATGAGCGACTGAACCCGCTTTGGAGGCCGGAAGATTAGTGGCATCACCTATGGCGAATACATTCTCATGAGCAAGGGTCTGAAGTGTAGCCTTATTAGTAGGAACAAAGTTCATATCATCTCCAAGTCCTGATCGTTCCATCAAAGCATCACCCAGGTTGGTCGGAACGGTGACCAAAAGATCGTATTCCACCTCTGTCTCGGCATAATCGATGATCTTATTATTTTCATAATCCACGCGTTCAATATTAAAATCAGTGACCTCTGTTATATTCTTTTCCTCAAGTAAGTGATGCAAGGCTTCAGTGGCCTTAGGTTTTGTAAATGCACCACCCAAAGGCGTCACATAGGTGATATCGACCTGGTCTCGCATGCCTTTGTTTTTGAAGTATGAATCGGCGAGAAATGCAAATTCTAGTGGTGCCACAGGGCATTTAATAGGCATCTCGGTAATGTGCACCACCAGTTTACCGCCCTCCCATTCACGAAGTTTGTTTCGTAAAGCTTTGGCTCCCTCATAAGTATAAAAATCGAAGATGTTCTTATACCACATCGGGCCATCCATGCCTTCTACCTCATCGGGCGCGATATCGGTTCCTGTAGCTACAATAAGTATATCATAGTTCAGTGAGGTGCCACTTTCCAGTTCAATTTTATTTTCTTCGGGCTTGATCAATTCGATCCTCTCCTGAATGTAGTCAACAGATTTCGGAATGAACTTCTTACTTTTCTTCTTGACTTGTTTTGTTGTATAAATATCGAAAGGAAGAAATAAGAATCCAGGTTGATAATAGTGTGTTTTGGTTTGATCAACGATGGTGATTTTCCATTCTTTATTTGATAATTTATGCTCGAGATGATTCGCCATCATTGTTCCCGAGGTTCCCGCTCCAAGTATCACGAGGTTTTTCATAATGTCAAGATTAGTTTCATTTCTACGAGGTAAAATTACCCCAATAGGCGAACCTCAATTATGACTTAAATCATAAAACCCCGCTATGTAACACGGGTTACACAGCGGGATTCGAAAAGATTAATGTTATTAGGTGTTAGATTTTAATTCGATCTTTCCATCACCTTCGTTGTATTTTCCATTACCAGTAATGGAATGTCAATTTTAAAGGCGAAGGTCTCAACGTTCTGCCGGGAGAACAATCGCTTGAAAAAGGAATGCTTCCGGCTCATCATGGCCAGGAGTTTAATATCGTTCTCATGTATATAATCTGAAACAGCATCAAATATGTCCTTTTTATCCAAATCGATGAATGTATGATCAACAAACCTGAAACAGCAATCCAAAAAGTCGCGATTTATATTCTGTTCAGAGCTAAACTGATCGTCCTGAGTCATATGCAGCACATCTATCCGAGATTGATACAATTCGGCAAGCTGCATTAAAGGGGTAAGTTCAGATTCTTTATAATGGGTCAGGTAATTCGAAGTGAAAGCTATTTTATCCAGTCCGTTAAATTCACATTCTTCAGGAACGGCTAATACAGGGACCATACCACGCTGAATAACACGAATGGTGTTACCACCGAACAGCACCCGATTTGAGCCCGTTGCACCCTTTGTACCCATCACGATCAGGTCAATATTCTTGGCCATACACGCCTGGTTTATGGCATCGATGAAATTATCGTAATCCACCATCGAGTTGAAGTGATGGTTTTTGTTCTTCCCCGACTCCAGTTTAATGATGATCTCGTTAATTCTAGTTTTGGAGTCAGCAATCAGACTTTGATAAATAGTTGTTGAAGGCGACATCGACCTAATATCATCGGAGATAAATGAAGATGCCTTCTGAACATTCAGAATATAGAACTGACAGATCACATCCTTAAATAATTCAACGGCATAATCAATCGCGTTGATCGAGTTCTCTGAAAAATCGGTAGGTAACAGGATACGTCTCATACTTTCCTTAATACAGGATTATTAAATATACCTTCCGAAAAGGCAATAAACAATGATAAAAATCAGTTGAACATTGTGATTAATCCTTAAAAATTTGGTGGTAAGCCCAAATCCATTGTATTTTTCGGCACGATTAATGAAACTCAAGTCGAACATAACAAGTAAATTGAGTCAGTATGCGCCCTTTTCTTTTGCTATTGCTATTATTGATTAACCTACCAACAATAGCCCAGAATAAAACTATTGGAACCAATGAGAAATTGGTTTTCACCGCTTCTTATAATATGTCCGGATTATTGACCGATCTGGCGCAGGTAACCATGGAAACCAGCGAGATCAAAACTTCCAGCAGTACCTTACTGCGGTTGAAATGCCGGGCCCAAACCTATACTAAGTGGGATAACTTCTTTAAGATCAATGACCTTTATGAAAGCTATGTAGGCGCGAATAGCCTGAGGCCCTATCTCTACAAAAGAGAGATCAACGAAGGTGGTTATTACAAATTCATGCAGTATAAGTACGACCGCAAATCTGGTCAGGTTCAGAGCCTGATGCGGAAGAGAGCTAAAGTCGGTGGATTTTATGAAGTTAAGGACAAACTCAGAATAGGTTCCGAATCGATAGACCTGGTAGCATTGATCTATCATATTAGAAATCTTGATATCCATAAGGCCGGTAACGGCTCAAGCGATACATTTTCGGTCCTTTTTGATAGTAAGGAAAACCCCGTAACTATCACCCTTTTGGGAACTGAGACCATAGATACAGCCATCGGAGAAAAATCCTGCTATAAGTTGAGTATTGCCTTAAATAACAGCGATGTATTAAAGGGAAAGAATTCGAATTTGCTTTGGTTAACAGCCGATAATAATAAAATACCGGTATATGCCAAATTTAAAGTGGCCGTCGGAAGTGGTGAACTTAGGATTAAATCGGCAAGTGGATTAAAACACAGTATATGAGAACACTTTTATTGATTATTGGATTCCTTGCAGCCATTCTGGGTTTGATCATGACCGTGCTGCCATTCGGATACCTGGGTTTCCTGCCTGTGGTACTGGCATTGATCATTGGATTTATCGTCTTTAAAATGGATAAATCGCAAAATGCTTCGGGAAAGGCTTCAAAAATTATTATCGCAATCGGCGTGATTGGCCTGGCACTTGGATTATACCGAACGATTTTTGATACAAATGTGGTGGCCGACGACCAGGAGGTGATCAAGCAGGAAGAAGAGTCACTGGAAGAGGCCAAAAAAGAACTGGAAGATTTAGACATAGACGAATAACTTTGAACATGTTTCCTCTCAAACTCAGCTGGATTTTAGCCGTCTTTCTCTTTGTCGGAACCTGCGCAATACCGAGCCACAGGGAAAAACTTGAAAATATTAAGAATGGTGTGGCACTCGTTGACCCAAACGAAATTGTTAAGTACAGTCAGACCATAACTTCAGATGAGTTGCAATCGCATGTATATCTTCTCGCTTCCGATCAATTTGAAGGGCGTGCGGCAGGGTCACGCGGACATAAACTCGCTGCTGAATTTCTGAAACGGTATTATATAAAGGAAGGCATTCCTTCTCCTGAAGGAGAAGATTATTTCCAGCAGATCCCGTCCTCTTATTTCGGAAAGGGTAAATCGGCTTCAGAAAATGTGTACGCCTTTATAGAGGGGGATGAAAAACCAGAAGAAGTACTTGTTGTTTCGGCTCATCTTGATCATGAGGGCATAGATGATAATGGTGAAATCTACAATGGAGCAGATGATGATGCCTCAGGAACGGCCGCCCTTATGGAAATGGCTCAGGCATTCAAAAAAGCTAAGGCGGAAGGAAATGGCCCGGACAGAAGTATTCTATTCCTGCACACAACTGCTGAAGAAACCGGACTACAGGGAAGTCGTTTTTATGTCGAGAATCCGCTGTTTCCTCTGAGTAAGACCATAGCAAATCTGAATATCGATATGATAGGCCGTGTTGATTTTATTCATGAAAGAGAAGGCGTTGAAGACTATCTTTATATCATTGGATCAGATCGATTGAGTCATGAGCTTCACTATATCAACGAGGCGATTAACGCTACCTATTCAAAATTAGAACTGGATTATAAATACAATTCGGAGGACGATCATAACCGGTATTATTACCGATCTGATCACTACAATTTTGCAAAAAATAATATTCCGGTTATCTTCTATTTTAATGGTGAACATGCCGATTATCATCGAGTTTCAGACACTCCCGACAAAATAAATTACCCGCTCCTGGAGAAGCGAACCAGATATATCTTCGCTACAGCCTGGCAGCTGGCCAACCAGGACAAACGTGTTGCCCTGGATAAAACCCAGTGACTTCTTCCATAGTGAAGTGTTAAAACCTCTATAATAAGCAGTTACAGACGGTATTTTTTTTGTATCATCGTAAAATTTTACTCAAAAGATGAAAAATATTCTCTATTCACTTGCTATTGCTGCTTTAGTATTCAGCTGTAAATCTCAGCAAGTTGCGGCCCCCGCTGCTCCTATAAATCCAGAAGATCTCGCAACCACAATTACTCAGGATGAATTACGCGAAATGCTTTATGTATATGCTTCTGATGAATTCGAGGGACGTGATACAGGATCGCCGGGCCAAAAGAAGGCTATTGAATATCTCAAGAAACATTATGTTGATCTTGGTATACCGAGTCCGCTAGGTGGTGATGACTATTTCCAGGAAGTACCTTTGGAAAAAGCGAATGCTCCTGAAATGAGCATGAGTATAAACGGAAAAAGCCTGGAAGCGGTTACGAGTTATGTTGCTGTGGTTAGCTCAGCCGATGGAGATCTTAGCATTGAGGAGATCATTGATATGGGATACGGAATAGATTCGGAAAAATATTCAGATTATAACACCGATGTTAACGGAAAAGTTATTG